>NZ_JBHMAU010000001.1:0-4875 GCF_042429315.1 Brevibacterium otitidis
CACGAAGTCGACACCGGCGGCCACGAGCGCATTGACCGCTTCGACGGTGGCTTGGGGGATCGGCTGGAAGCGCTGCAGCAGCGTGCCGTCGACATCGCTGGCCACAAGCCGGATGTTCTCCGGATGCTCATGCGGTGCCTGCGGTGTGCTCGTCTCGCTCACTGCTGGCCCCCGTCTCGCCGATACCTATTGAAAACGTACACCTATCGAATGCATGCACCCATTGAATTGGTGCTGCTGCCGGCACCCCGCAGGCGGGGTGCCCGTACCTCTATATCTATCAGCTCGCCGCGTCGAGGCGGGTGTACTCGTCGATGAGATCCTCGCCGCTGACGAGGCTCGGCGCGCAGCGCTGACGTCGTTCGAGGAGGCCCGCGCTGAGCAGAAGTCGTTCAGCAAGCAGGTCGCCAAGGAGAAGGACAAGGACACCAAAGCCAGGCTCGTCGCCGAGGCCAAAGGGGCTCTTCATAAACCAGGGTGTAGGTAGCGTTGTTGGGGTTTGCGGCGTGGCGGCTGGTTGAAGGGGTCGAGGCCTTCCGAAGATGAAGGTTCCTGTACGCCTGATCTGGAAGGCCTCGACGTGCTTGACGCTACTTTCAGTTGCTCTGATCTGACTAGTTTCTGCCTGCTCGACGGGCTCGGGTTGGAGGTGGCCGGGCAGTGTGTCGAGTCTGAGCGTGCTGTGTTGGCCTGCCGGCCGGTCGACGCCGATGACTGGTGCCATGACTGCGGAGGCCAGGGCAGAGCTCGGGGCACTGTGGTGCGGTGGCTGTCGCATGTTCCGCTGGGGTGGCGCCCGACGATCTTGCAGGTGAGGGTCCGGCGGTATCGATGCGTCGAGTGCGGTCGGGTGTGGCGACAAGACCTGAGTAAGGCGGCCGAGCCCCGTTCGAAATTGTCTAGGGCGGCGTTGCGGTGGGCGCTGGAAGGGCTGGTGATCGGGCACTTGAGCATGGCCCGGATCGCGGAAGGTCTGGACGTGGCCTGGAACACCGCCAACGACGCGGTGCTGGCCGAGGGCCAGCGGATGCTGATCAACAACCCTGCCCGGTTCGACGGGGTCGAGGTGATCGGCGTCGATGAGCATTGCTGGCGACACACCCGAGGCGGTGACAAGTACGTCACCGTGGTTATCGACTTGACCCCGGCCAGGGACGGTACCGGCCCGGCACGACTGTTAGACATGGTCGAGGGCCGCTCCAAGCAGGTGTTCAAGACCTGGCTGGCTGAGCGCTCCCGAGCCTGGCGTGACCAGATCGACGTCGTAGCCATGGATGGGTTCACCGGCTACAAGACGGCTGCCGCAGAGGAACTGGCCCATGCCACCGCGGTGATGGATCCCTTCCACGTAGTCCGCCTGGCAGGGGAGGCCCTGACCCGGTGCCGGCAGCGGGTTCAGCAAACCACCCGCGGGCATCGAGGCCGTGCTGGAGATCCGCTCTACCGGGCCAGGCGCACCTTGCTGACCGGTGTTGATCTGCTCACCGACAAGCAGGCTGCCCGCCTGGAAGCGCTGTTCGCTGACGAGCAGCATAGCGAGGTCGAGGCCACCTGGGGCATTTACCAACGTCTGGTGGTGGCCTACCGGCAACCTGACAAAAAGTTCGGCCGCTACCTGCTCAACAAGGTCATCGATGACATCAGCACAGGCGTTCCCACAGCACTAGTGGAGATACGCAGCCTGGGCCGGACCCTGAACCGGCGCGCCGCTGACGTGCTCGCGTTCTTCGACCGGCCAGGCACCTCCAACAGCCCCCACCGAGGCCATCAACGCCCGACTCGAACACCTCCGCGGTATCGCCCCGGGGCTTCCGGAACCTGACCCACTACATCGCCCGCAGCCTCCACGAGGCCGGCGGATTCAAACCCCGACTACACCCACGATTATGAAGAGCTGCGTTACCGAGCCCGTGGCACCGGGCTGCGCTACCGGAACCGGGGACAGCACCCAAGCGCTCTCACAGCAGCCGCCCCGGAACGGGCGAAGCTCTCACTGGGGTGGCTACCAGCAGATTGGTCACCGCTTACCACACCGACCCTCTCAAGCACGGAGAGCCGCCCCCAGACTGATTTGCACCGCGAGAGTAACTAAGGCAAGAATAACCTAAGCATCCTCCTCTCTGCCGTTGCGTCCTGCAACGGCAGCCCTTTTTTGTTAAGGAGAAATGCTGTGCCCAAAGCCTGTCCGCCTGTCCGCCAACGGCGCCGCTTACTGCTGTCGGTGCTGCTGAGTATGCTCACCGTCGCAGCCATCGCATGTGGCTCGGTATTGCTTCCAGTCGTTGGTGCGCAGTCAGCTTCCGCGGCTTCCCGCTACACACTCGCTGGCACTGTCGAGATTGGGAAGGTGAGCCGCTCCCTCGCCGTCGACGGGCCGCGTGGCCAGGTAGCCGTTCCAGTCGACCGGGGGCCGGACGCCCCGGGTGCGGTTACGTGGCTGGACAGCGCAACCAACACCAGCTCAGGTCAGACGACCGAGCTTGACGCAGCCGAACCGGCGCATCTGCTGTTGAGCGCTGACGGCAAGAGCCTGTACGTGCTGCATTACCGGACGCAAGTGCTGAGCATCATCGACGCTCAGACGAAAGAACTCACCGGCACTGTCACCGGCCTGCCGAAATACCCCTCGGGTATGGTTGAGGACCCCCGCAGCCGCACGGTCTACGTGTTCAGCAATGCTGGCCTGACACCCGTTGACACCGTTGCCGGAACCGCAGCGAAGCCGATCGCTGTCAGCGATCAGGCATATCCCGTCATCCGGGCTGCTGTCTACGACGCGGAACGCCAGCTCATCTGGGTCACCGAGGGACGGGCGAGCGTTATCACCGCATTTTCCACTGTGACTAGGCAATGGCTCGATTCGGTTTCCGTGCCGGTCGGGGCGTTCCGCTATGACGGGGAGCCGCTCGGTGGCCGTCCGGCTGCCCTTGCCATCGACGAGGAACTCGGGCATCTCTACGTTGGAGTTCAGGGCACTATTGCCGATGGATGGGACTATGACAAGCTCATCACCATCAGCGCGGCAACCGGCCGCCACCTCGGCAGCCCGCGCGTTGTGGGTGAACGCGTCTACGACCTTGCGGTCAACCCGCAGACCCATGAGGTGTACGCCTTGCCCAACCTTGAAAACCGCATCGACGTGCTCGACCCCTCCTCCTGGAAGGTTTCCACCGCAGTTGACTTCACTGACCTTGGGGTCACGGCAGGTACCGGTGCTGCGTTGGCCGATGTCGGTGCGCTGCGGGTCAGCCCGGATGGCGGACGGCTCTATGTAACCCACCCGTATGGCACCACGCGGCTGAGTGTCATCGAACGTCGCGGGGAGCCTGGGTCGCCCAGCCCTATCCCTGAGGTGCCGGGCCAGGGCGGCGCGGAAACACCGGCAGATGAGAAGAAGGGGTGGGAAGGTCCGTCTGCGCCCGAGGTCCCTGTTGGTCCGGCAAGTGCCATCGAGCTCAGCGGCGCGGAGTTCAGCTGGTCGGTCAATGAGTACATGAAGGCATGGACGAGTGAACCGCTGGGTGCGATGGAGAAGGAGGGACACGATTTTCTCGCAGCGGACGGGCGCGGCTGGTACGACCCACAAACCGGGGCAGCACACATCGTGTGGTCCGATGGGATGCTCATCCACCACTATCCCGGACTCGCGCCCTTAGTGCGCACAACGGTCGGAAACCCGGAACTCACGATCGACGAAACGGGTGCGGGCACGCTAAGCGTTGACGTCGCCTGGTCGGTGTCAGAAGAACTGCACAGCCAGGGCTATTCGCGTGTGCCCATTGCGACCTTCAAGTCGGTTGCAGTGCAGCAGGACGGCAACATCCGGGCGCTGCGAGTAGAGCCGGAGTATGCCGGCCGGGAGTACGTTGACGGTGAAACCCATTCACCGAATTCCTATCCCCGGGAGTTCATCACGTGGTTCGATCCGTCGATGCGGCCGTGGTGGTACTCCACCGGAGCCTCGATGGATCTGAAGAAGGCCCCGAACCCGTTCAACGTACGCTTCGCGTACGCACCGAGCGAGGAGCCCACGGTAGAGCCGAGCGAGGAGCCCACGGTGGAACCGAGTGAAGAACCCACGGTGGAACCGAGCGAGGAGCCCACGGTGGAACCGAGTGAAGAACCCACGGTGGAACCGAGTGAAGAACCCACGGTAGAGCCGAGTGAAGAACCCACGGTAGAGCCGAGTGAAGAACCCACGGCAGAGCCGAGTGAAGAACCCACGGCAGAGCCGAGTGAAGAACCCACGGCAGAGCCGAGCGAAGAACCCACGGCAGAGCCGAGCGAAGAACCCACGGCAGAGCCGAGCGAAGAACCCACAGCAAAACCGAGTAGTACGGCTTTGCCGCGCACTGGATGGACAGGGGCAGGAGCACTTGCTCTAGCAGGGGTGCTTGTACTCATCGGTACGACCACTCTCGTGCTTATCCGCCGCCGGTAAGCTGGCCATTTTCAGACCAGGGTTGACGCCACGCCAGCACATGTTTCACCGTGATGTCACGGTGATGTGCGGCGTGGCGCTCAACTGTCGGCCCTGCCGTTGAAGTACGGATCGCCACGAGTTTGGTGGCGAGTCCATAGCGGTAGGTCGGCCTTCGCCGGCCGACTGGAGCTACGTGTGCAGGCGAGGACAGCCAACACAGGCTGAAAGACTCTTGTCCGGGTGTCGGACTATCTGCACTCGGGCCGTGTCCGGCACCTCATCCACGGCGCTGCGCAGCGTCTGCGAAAGCCTGGATTGTCTCAGCGATCCCGCCATCATGGACCGCCGGAGCTACGGCGCGGGCTGCGGCGAGTGTGGTTGGGTGGCCGTCGGCCATGGCGTAGCCCCAGCCGGCCCAGGTCAGCATCTCGATGTCGTTGGGCATATCGCCG
>NZ_JBHMAU010000010.1:0-309 GCF_042429315.1 Brevibacterium otitidis
GACGCTGGACCCGTTCCAGGGATACAAAAACGCGATCGATGACCAACTCGACGACGCCACCTGTGTGCTCGATGCTTTTCACATCGTGAAGCTCGCCACCAGCGCCGTCGATGACGTCCGCAGGCGCGTCCAACAGCAGACACTCAGGCACCGGGGACGCAAAGGAGACCCGCTCTACAGCATCCGCAACCTTCTGCGGGCCGGCCGCGAACGCCTCACCGACCGGCAGCGTACGAGACTCGAAGCGGCGTTCGCTGCGCACGAGGACCACATCAGTGTCGAAGTCGCCTACCAGTGCGCCCAGGACGT
>NZ_JBHMAU010000010.1:436-48391 GCF_042429315.1 Brevibacterium otitidis
AAGTGGAAGACGACGATCCTGGCGTACTTCGACACCGACGGTGCCAGCAACGGTGGCACCGAGGCGGTCAACGGGCTCATCGAGCTGGGCAGGCGGATCGCTCGCAGGTTCCGCAACTTCGAGCACTACCAGCTACGAATGCTCCTCATCGGCGGGAGTCTAGATGCCTCACCCCACACTCAACTCTGAAGAGCCGCTAAAGGAGTGAAACGGCTGGATGTGAGATGCGTGAACGTCATTCACGAACCCGTCTGGAACCCTGAAGGGCATCCAGATGCGTGGCAGGCGATCTGGCAATACCGGCGCAAACGAGTCCTGCGCGATGCCAGGGCCCTGAACCTGCAACGCGACCGGGCCCTGCTGAAGACAATTACGAACGGGCCGAAAGTTCGTCGCGACGGCTATATCTGATGAGCAGTGAGGCTAAGCCGATGAGTGCAAGAGCAGGAAACACGACTCCTGAGTTAGCGCATTCGTTTAGTGTCCTGGTTCTGCGTTGATTTGGGTGATGATCTTTGCGGCGTTGTCTGGGATGCGGGCGGGGATCTTCACGATCTTTCCGTTGGTCTCGATAAGTGCGGCGTGGATGGGTCGCAGCGTGGTGATGATCTGCTTCAGCGACAGTCCTGTCCTGGCTTGCATGTGGCGGGTGACTGCCAGTGCGGTGAACACGATGGTCAGGTGCGCTTCGATTGCGTCCCGGGTGTGGTGGAAGATCGGTCGGGCTGCTAGGTCGGACTTCGCCATGCGGAAGGACNACTAGGAGAATCTCCCTGAAGCCGAAATGAAGTCCATCAAACCCTGTTAAAATGCTGGCGGCAAATGTAAGTCCGAGAACGAAAGCTGTGATTATCTCTCTCATCATCCCTTCCTCCGTCTGGTTTCAACATTAGGGTCTTGCGCCGCAGGGGAAGCAGGCGCCGTCTCCGGTTTTTTCACAACACGAAACCAGTGCGGAACCGCAAGATGAGACAACGCAGAGAATACACGATGCATTGATAGCGCTGCAACTAGCTATACAGGCCCCGCAGCCTGCGCCGGTGAGTACGCACTGAACAGGCTTACTTGTTTTGCATCGCGGTCCGAGTTGCAGCTTGGTGGCGCTGGCGCACCCGCCGCATGGATCCTTCCCGTGCGTCGCCACGCCGTCAGGAACTGGCTCTAACCTGACCCCTCCAGCACTGGCGTCTACAAATTCCAGATTTCCAGCCTTCGCGTCGAACGAGTACCGCGTTGCGTGAACGCTCTCATCGGCGCTCGTGAAATCGATCGTGTACATGATCCCAGTGTTTTCGACTGCAAGACCGAGGGTCTCAATAACTTGACCATTCGTATGAGTCTTTTCCAATGCCTGGATAATCGGGTCTGCAGTTGAGTATTGTTGGGCTGTCTTGGCTGCAGGCCGCAGCAGGAACTGAGACTCGGAAATATCCGATGAGCTTGACAACGCCATATTCTTCATGGCATCAATCATTGCCGCATCTGCAATCCCGAGAAAGTCTTTGCTATCAAGGGCGAGGGTCATCAACTCCTTCACACGTGCCCTAGCCCGGCGACTGTTTTCACCGAAGTCTCTGCAGCGGCCGCCGAACGTACTCCAGTGAAGCTTCCGGTAGCCAAAATTCCGGACGCGGCAGCGATGCCCGCGGCGAGGTGGGCGAATCCGCGCCTTGAGAGCAATCGGTCGTTCGTGATCTCCGCGTCCCGCTCTGCACCGGTACGTTCGAGTCCTAGCACCTTAAGGATGCGCAGTGAAGGTTCAATGCCAACTTCGTGAGCGACCAAAGGCGCGATTCTGGCGCCAACCCACGCTCTGGGTTGACCCTTAGTGACTTTCAGCAATGTGGGCTTGTGGGGAGGTGAGTGACCGAAGACCGCCTGGCGAGCTTGCACGGCGAAGTCTGAGTCGAGCGGTAGCACTGCGAGCTTGCCGGCGGAGGCCTCTTCAAGCTTCTCGGAGATTCGACTGCAAGTTGAGCAGCGTGCGTCGAACAATAGCCAGGTGCCGTCGGCTTCCGGGGCACGGGGCATCCAATCATGGCCAGCTGGCGCGGCATCGGGTGTCGACATCGTGGTCCTCTTCACATTTTGCAGCGCGTTGGTTGGCAACGGTATCACGACATCGAATCTCTGGCCACACCCCGGGTTCTAGTTGAGAGTGCAACGGGTGGGTGGCAACGAGACTCATAGAAAGGGGCTCTTCGTAATCGAGGGTGTAGTCGGGGTTTGAATCCGCCGGCTTCGAGGAGGCTGCGGGCGATGTAGTGGGTCAGGTTCCGGAAGGCCAGGGCGATACCGCGGAGGTGCTCGAGTCGGGCGTTGATGGCCTCGGTGGGGGCTGTTGGAGGTGCCTGGCCGGTCGAAGAACGCGAGCACGTCAGCGGCGCGCCGGTTCAGGGTCCGACCCAGGCTGCGTATCTCCACGAGTGCTGTGGGAACGCCTGTGCTGATGTCATCGATTTCCTTGTTGAGCAGGGAGCGGCCGAACTTCTTGTCAGGTTGCCGGTCGGCCACCACCAGACGTTGGTAAATGCCCCAGGTGACCTCGACCTCGCTATGCTGCTCGTCAGCGAAGAGCGCTTCCAGGCAGGCGACCTGCTTGTCGGTGAGCAGATCGACACCGGTCTGCGCCGGCGAGGACTTCTGCCGCCGAGACCAGCGCAGCAGCTGTGCCCGCTCATTCTCGGTTAGCTCCAGCTTGGCCTTCGGGCGCCCAGCTCGTGCCATACCCCAATTGTGTGACCTATTGCGCGAGCTTGTGACGCGACACATTAGGAGGACTCGGAGATGTCCAGCCGCGTCGGCGCGCGGCCGCCGAGACGCCACTTGACGATCCGGTCGCGCTGCCAGCGGGACGCCTCCAGCAGGCAGGTGAAGACGATGAGACCGGCGACGATGAGGATGACGTAGAGCGGGTACCGGTCCCCCTTGAGCCAGAAGTACACGTACGGGGCGGTGAAAGTGATGATCGCGACGATCGTGCCGAGCAGCCGGGTGATCCGCCGGCGTCCGGCGACCATCGCGATGACACCCCACGTGTACGGGATCGCGGTGACGAGGTCGATCGTCCACAGCACCGACAGCTGGCCCTTGAACTGCGAGACGAAGGATACCGGCAGGGCCCGCAGCGCCGAGTACACGAGCACCACCAGATAGGCGATGACCTTCGGGCTGCGGAAGAACCGGCGCGGCCAGGACCGTTCGATGATCGGGGCGGCGGTGCGGCGCAGTGCCGCCAGGCTGCGGCGGGTCAGCGTCAGCGCATCGGTGCCGGTGCCGGCTGCGCGCACGAATGCCTGTTGGGCAGGCGACCCATGCGCCCACGTGCGCACCCAGTTCTCGGGGTTGAGCGCCACCGGCACGCAGCCGTTCTCTCCTGCCCCGGCGACGTGGAGCACGTTCGCCCCGAACGCCTCCTGCAACCGGGTGACCTGCCCGGCGTCGATGGCGGCCAGCCACAGCAGCTGGCGGCGCTGCAGCGCCTGCCGCAGGGCAGCGGCCAGCGTGGTGGCCAGCGGGTCGTCAGCGGCGATCGCCTCGGCGGTCAGCGTCGTGGCGGTGATCTCGGGCAGCTGCGGGACCTCGATCGTGTTGGCCGGGGTGAGGTCGCCGAGGCGGTCGGCACCGGAGATCTCGATGAGGGCGTCGGGGTTCATTTCGAAGCGCCGGCACAGCGGCAGGTCGGCTGCGCTGTAGGAGGCGAGGAGATGAAGCCAGGGGGATCGGGTCACGTGTGGAATTCTCGCATGCGGCCTGGGGCGGGCCTTCCAGCATTTCTGCAGGCAGGGACGGTCAGAGCCACCCGGCGCGCTTGAACAGCCAGAACAGGAACCCGGAGCCGGCGACCATGAGCAGAAGGGCGAAGGGATAGCCCAGCACCCAGTGCAGCTCCGGCATGTTCGCGAAGTTCATGCCGTAGGTGCCGGCGACCAATGACGGGAAGAAGAGGATACCGGCCCAGGCGGAGATCTTCTTCATCTGCTCGTTCTGCTGGATCGACAGCTCATTCATTCGGCGCATGTCTTCGTTCTGCGCCTCGGAGATGATCGTCGAGTTGAAGGTGAACAGCTCCCGCAGCACGCTGCGCAGCCGTTCGACGCGCTCATTCACACCGTGGATGTGGTCGGCGACGTCGCGCAGGCCGCGCTGCAGTTCTGCCGGCACCGTGTGCACGACGAGCGAGGTGAAGAGGTTGTCGATGACCCCTTCGAGCGGCTTGACCGCCCGGTCGAGCTCGATGAGCTCACGGGAGAGATGGTAGATGTCCTGCGACTTTGCAGGGCTGCCGGTGAAGATCCGCTCTTCGAGGTCATCGGTCTGGTCCTCGAGGATCGCCACCACCGGCAGATAGTTGTCAACGATGCGGTCCATGACACGGTAGAGCGCAGAGAACTGCGGGAAGCCGGTGAACCGCGTGTCGGACTCGAAGACCTCGCGGACGTTCTGCGTATCAAGCAGCGTGCCGTGCCGGATGACGATGATGAACCGGGCGCCGAGGAAGATGTGGACCTCTCCTACTCGGATCTCCACCGGCGGCGCACTCGTGCCCGCGGCCGCCTGCGCATCGGACTTCTCCGCCGACTTCGCCCGGCGGATGACCGCCGGGCGCAGCACGACGAACTCGGTGGAGCCGTAGCGTTCGAACTTCGGCCGCTGATGCGCTTCGATCGCATCCTCGATCGCCAGCGGGTGCAGGGAGAACGACTCCGCCAGTTCGGTCAGATCCTCATGCGTGGGCCGATACATGTCGATCCACAGGAACGGCCGCTCCTCATCGGATTCCTCGGCGGCGGCCAGCGCCCGGGCGGCCTCTCGGATCGAGGTCATCGAGGCGACCTCGGCGTTGTCGGAGTAGAGGACGAAGTTGTCGTCACGCCGCTTGCCTATGTGTTCGGAGGCGAAACGGTAGGTGTAGCGCAGATCGGCCATCGTCCCTCCTCCAGGCGTGGGTTCCGCCCTGCGGCGGTGGCTATGCTGTTGCCATGGACGCACTCATGCTCATGAACACCGCAGGCAGCAGCGATGCCGTGTCTGAGATCTCTGCACAGCTTACCGAAGTTCTCACTCGGGCACGCGTCGCCGACGGCGTGGTCGCCTATGTGCAGGCCCCCGTCGCCGAGGCGGTCGCTGAGCACTGCAGTGACGATCGCGTCCCAGTTGAGGAGCCTGCAGAGGCGTCAGCGGATGCGGATGCCGATGTGCCTGCCGGCGGGCTCGGGCAGGAGGAGGACGATCTGGCGCTGAGCTCACCGGTCGCCGATGCCTTCGACGGCATCGACGACCTGGCTCCTGGGCTGCACGACCTGTCAGTCGACCGGCTCATCATCGGCGGTGTCGACGAGGCGCGTGCGGTCTACCACACGGCGATGGCCGGGCTGGCCTGCAATTTCGATGTCGTCGTGCTCGCCGATGGAGTCATTGGGGCCGACGGCCAGCCGGTCGACTGGCTGGAGGCGGCTGTTGCCGATGGTGCCGTGGTCTCAGCCGCAGCGCAGACCTGGCTGCGCATGTGAGGGCAGGTGCTGAAGCGTCAGCAGCTTCGGCAGCTGAAGCGTCAGCCCTGCCGAGCCTTGAGGCGCGGGTTCTTCTTGTTGATGACATAGGTCTTTCCGCGGCGGCGCACCACCTGGGAGCCGGGCTGGTTCTTCAGCGAGCGCAGTGAGTTGCGGACCTTCATGAGGGTGCCTTTCTGTAGCTGATGGTGCAGAGCTGGTGGTTCAGTGCTGGGACAGGTGGTCGGGCAGCGTCGGCTGGGAGCGCACCGCCCCGGCCAGCAGGCCCGCCCAGTCCTGGGCGTACTCCCGCGGAGCGGTGAGTGCGATGCGCGAACACCGGTCGCCGTGGTGGGGGTGCCAGTGGCACAGCGCGTCGATGACATGCGGATCCGCACTGTGATGGCAGGCGAGCACCGCTGATGGTGAGGAGAACGCCGGGGCGAACCACTGGCCGTCCTCCTCCATCCACACCTGAGTGCCGATCCCGCACACCCGCACGCGGGTCTCCGGCCGGGAGTCGACCCACACGGTGCCGCGGATCCGGCACGCCCCGGCCGCCGCCTCGGGCAGCAGCCGGCAGAACGCCTCGGCATCGAGCTGCCCCTGGGCGGAGACGACCCGGGTGACGAAGTGCTCACCCTCCCCGGTCAGGCCCACCCGCACGGGCCCGGCAGCGGGAGCGGGCAGGAACTCGGCGGCAGGCCCGAAGGCCGGGCAGCCGAGGTGGATGAGCAGCTCCCGGGTGCGCTCGCCGAGGACGTGCCGGGCGGTGAGCACGCTGGCATGCTCGACGGCGACAGCGGCGAGGTCGGCGTGACCGGTGAGCGCGCAGTCAGTCGACTCCTCCAGCCCGTCGGTCGACCACAGCAGGTCCTCGAGGCCATCGAGGCTGCCGTGCAGCACCATCCGCCCGATGCGCACATCGTCGAGGTGGCTGGCCAGGGTTGAGCGCAGCCGCCCGATGTGCAGCCACCACGGGACGATGACCTCGAACACTTCGGTCGTGTGGGAGAGCCGCTCGAGCACGTCGACGAGCTCATGGGCGAGCGCGCACACCGTGCACGCACGCGGCTCGGTGCCCTCCGCCTCGTCACCGGTGAGCGCCGGACCCCAGTCGCGGGTGTCGACGACATACCCGCGGTGACGCGGCAGCCGCACGCTCGCCGGGGCGTGCCCGGGCTGCGGCGGCAGCAGATGGTGGACGTTGACGAGCATGACCGACACAGTAGGCGCCGGGTGCTCATAAGCACTAATGGCAATAGGCTCATGCGTCCCTGCCAGGCCGAAGCGGGCGCAGCGGCGGCGGGGCCGCAGGAAGAGACGCGCCTGCCCCGCATCATGCAGATGCGGGGCAGGCGTCGCAGGGGTCTGCCGGGCGGCAGTCGGCTCAGCTCAGCTCAGCTTGCCGGCCCTCCAGTTCTCGGCGAAGTCCGGGTTGTCCTTGAGCCATTCGGCCACGGCCTCGTCGAGGTTCTCGCCGCCGTAGTTCTCATCGGAGAACATGACGTTCTCCAGGCTGGCGAGGTTCTCGTCATCGAGCACGAGGTTCTGCAGCAGCTGCGCGGCCTTCGGGTTGTCCTCGGCGAAGCCGTCGCGGGCGAAGTTGTAGATCACTTCAGCTCCGCCCATCGCGCCCTCGGGATCTTCGAGGTCGCGGACCGGGAAGGCGTCGTAGGCCCAGTGCGGGCGCCACAGGGTCACGGCGACGTTGTCACCGGCGTCGGTGGCCTTCTTCAGCTGTGCGAGCATCGCCGGAGTCGAGGAGATCTTGAAGTCGAGGTTGTCCAGACCGTAGGTCGGGATGGCCTCATTCTCCGTCGTCGAGGTCAGGCCGGCGCCGGGCTCGATGCCGTAGAGGGTGTTGCCGTACTCGTCGCCCATGTCCTTGAGGTCGGCGATGGACTGGGCGGGAGAGTCCTCGTTGACGGCGATGGTGAGCTTGGCGTTGTTGTACCAGCAGCCGTGGACCTCCATCTTGTCGCCGAATTCCTCGATGTAGTCCTTGTGCGTCAGCGGCATCCAGCCGTCGAGGACGACGTCGATATCGCCGTTGGCGACACCGGTGAAGCCGGGCCCGGCCTGGAAACTCTCGATGTCGACGGAGTAGCCGTCCTCTTCGAGAACGGCCTTCGTCAGGTGGGCTGCGGCGAAGGACTCATCCCAGCCGTCGAACGCACCGAGGGTGATGTCGGTGTTGTCGTCTGCTTCGGTTTCAGTGACGTCCTGGGCGTTGGCGCCGGGGGTGCAGTTCTCCCAGTCGCGATCCGGGTCAGCCATCTCGGCCTGAGGGCCGTCGCCATTGCCTGATCCGCCGTTGGATTCGGTTCCGCCGCCACCGCATGCGGTGAGCGCGAGAACCGATGCGGCCAGGATGCCGCCGGTCTTGGTCAGAGTCGAGAGTTTCATCGGACGATACCTCTTTCCTGTGTTCTTCTGCGGATGTGTGACAGCGGTGGGCGGTCAGCCGGCGGAGGCCGCCGCTGCCCGGGTGGCGGGGCTGCGGGAGCCGAGTGCGGCGGTGACGCGGTCGAGATAGATGGCGATGATGACAACGGCGATGCCGGCTTCGACGCCGAGGGGCACATCGAGTGAGCTGATCGAGCGCATGACCTGGCCGCCCAGCCCGCCGGCACCGGCCATACCGGCCAGCACCACCATCGACAGGGCGAGCATGATGACCTGGTTGACACCGGCCATGATCGTCGGCATCGCCAGCGGAAGCTGGACGCGGCCGAGGATGTGGCCCTCGGAGGCGCCGAACGCGTGGCCGGCCTCGACGACCTCGCGGTCGACCTGGCGGATGGCCAGTTCGGTCAGGCGCACGCCCGGCGGCATCGCGAAGATGATCGTGGCGATGGCCCCGGGGGCCTGGCCGACGCCGAACATCACAATGGCAGGGACCAGGTAGGCCAGCGCCGGCATCGACTGCATGAAGTCGAGGACCGGCCGCACGATGGTGGAGACGACCTGCGACTTGGCTGCCAGGATGCCGATCGGAATGGCCAGCAGCAGCGCGAAGATGACGGCGACGATGACGAGGGAGACCGTCGACATGGCCGTCTCCCACTGATCGAGTGCGGCCAGCAGGTAGAAGCCGAGCAAAGTGAAGATCGCCAGCTTCCACGACGCCGCCACCCAGGCGATCGCGGTGAAGATGAGGATCATGATGAGGAAATGCGGATACGTCAGCGCTGACTCGATGTTGTCGTAGAGCACGTCGAGCAGCCAGGTGACGCCGTTGATGAGCCAGCCGAACGCGTCTTCGAACCAGTCGAGGAACGCCTCAGCCCAGTCGCCAAGTGGGATGCGCGGTTTGAGAAAGTCCATGCTCAGTCCTCCTGATTCTGCTCGTCGTCGATGACTGCAGCGGCAGTCGATCCGCTCGCCGGTGATGACCCGCCGGCGGCGGCCGCGCCGGCTCCTGCCAGAGCCTCCGGCGGGGATGCAGCCGAGGTGTCGCTCGTGGCGGAGGCCATCGCATTGAGCAGCTGGATGCGCGGGATGATGCCGACCAGCCGGTTCTTGTCATCGGTCACCGCCAGCGGCGCGAGCGCCTCGGCGCTGGGGGCGAACAGGTCGGACAGTGGCGTGTCGACTGAGACGCTGAGCAGGCCGTCGGTGCGCAGCAGCCCGCTGAGGTCGCTGGTCCCAGTGCGGGCAGCAGCGACGACATCGTCATCGGTGACGATGCCGAGCAGCTGGCGGGAGCGGTCGGTGACGAACAGCGCTGAGACGTTGCGCTCCTCCATCGCGCGGGCGGCCACCCGCGGGCCGGCGCTCACCGGCACGACCGCATCGGTGGTCTTCATGACCGAACCGGCCGTGAGCACACGGGTGCGGTCGACATCCTGGATGAAGGACGCGACATAGTCATCGGCTGGGGCGGTGAGGATCTCCTCGGCGGTGCCGATCTGCACGATCCGGCCAGCGCGCATGACTGCGATCCGGTCGCCGAGGTACATCGCCTCGTTGAGGTCGTGGGTGATGAAGATGATCGTCTTGTTCAGCGACGACTGCAGCTCGACGAGCTGCTCCTGCATCTCGCGCCGGATCAGCGGGTCGAGTGCCGAGAACGCTTCGTCCATGAGGAGGATGTCTGATTCCGAGGCGAGTGCGCGGGCCAGGCCGACACGCTGCTGCATGCCGCCGGAGAGCTGGCTGGGGTACTTGTCGCCCCACCCGTCGAGACCGACGACTTCGAGCCAGTGATCGGCGCGCTCAAGGCGTTCGGTCTTGGCGACCTCCTTGATCTCGAGGGCGTAGGCGGCGTTCTCACGCACCGTGCGGTGCGGCATGAGCGCGAAGTGCTGGAAGACCATGGCGATGTTGTCCCGGCGCACGCGCCGCAGCTGGGCTGCCGACATCTGCGAGATGTCCTCGCCGGCCACGCGCACTGTTCCCGAGGTGGGTGACCACAGTCCGTTGATCATCCGGATGAGGGTGGACTTGCCGGATCCGGAGAGGCCCATCACGACGAAGCTCTCACCGCGTTCGACGGTGAAGCTGGCGTCGATGACGGCAGCGGTGCCGAGGTGGGAGAGCTCTGCGCGGTCAGCACCGGCTTCGAGGCGTTTGACGACGTCGCGCCCGCGCTTTCCGAAGACCTTGTATACGTGTGAGGCTTCGACGACTGCCACTGCGGTCGGATACCTTTCTTTCGGCAACACAGGTGTGTGACCCAGCGCAGGAAGAGAACAGGAGGGCGCGCAGGGCTGTGGCCGGTCCCGGGCTGGCGACCGACAAGCAGGTCAGAGCGCTGCCAGGCCACGACGACCAGTCTATGGAGCCGCCCACCGCAGACCCCCTGACGGCGCCCGGCTGCCTTCCGATGCGCTCTCGCGAACTGCTCAGAAAAGACAAGCTGACCTGGGCAAACACTGAAAGCCGGAACGTTACCCCATCGTTACGCCGGTGGCGGTGCACAACCGCTGTGCTGCGGGCATGCGGCGCACTCGGCGCACATCCGCCGTAGGCGCGGTCCCGTCGGCCGTCCCGCAGTCACACCCGCGGCCCGAGGTTTGCACGACAAGTTGTAGAATGAGGCGGGCTCGCACCGCGGGTGCGGGCCGGCAGGAGTGAGCTGAGGAGGTGGCATGAGCAGACAGCTGCGCATCTGGCGTTCGGTGGGTGCGGCATTCATCGCCACCGCGATCGCGACGCTCTTCCACCTCGGCGCCCACGGCAGCGCCTCACTGCTGGCCGGCATCGTGTGCTTCGTGCTCACCCTGTGGATCGGCGTGCTGCTGGCCGGCCGGCGGCTCGGGATCCTCTCGCTCAGCGCGATCGTGGCGTTCGCGCAGCTGGCGCTGCACCACCTCATGACCCTGTTCAGCCACGCCCCGCTCATCATCAGCGGCCACAGCGGCCGGGTCTACCTGCAGCTGGGCACCGGCGCCGGCAGCGGCGCGCACGCCCACCACATGACCGACGCCGAGGTCTCGGCCGCCGTCGCCGATACCGCCGCAGCCGCCGGGCAGGCTGCCGCACAGGCCGGTGCGGGCACCTCGATGCTCATCGCCCACGTGCTCTCAGCGGTCGTGACGATCGCGATCCTCAAATGCGGCGAGGAATTCATCTTCGCCCTCATCCAGGCGGCGCTCGGCCCCATCGCCACCGCCGTCACCCGCTTCGTGCCGCTCGTGCTCACCCCGCGCCTGCCCGTGCAGGTCGTGCCGATGCTGGCCGCGGTCACGAGCGCCGTCCTCGACTCCCGGTTCAGGCGCGGGCCGCCAGCAGTCCTCGGCTCCCGCCTGCAGGCAGCACTGCCTGCCTGATCTGCACGACCGGACTCCCGAGCTGGGAGCGGTGCAGATCGTCTCCATCTGAACCTGTGCCCTCGGCAGGGTCCCGCCGCCGCACCCGTATGCGCCGGCGCCCCTGCGTGCACCCGTGCACGGCACCTTTGAGCAAAGGACTCACCACCATGAAGAAGACCACCGCATTCCGCCCCACTCGCACCCGCGCGCTCCGCACCGCTGCCGCCGCCTCCGCGCTCGGCCTGGCGCTCGCCCTCACCGGTTGCGGCAGCAGTGATGCCGACACTGCTGATGCGCAAGCCGGCGCCGAGGCGGATGCCGCCGTCGATGCCGCATCCGCCCTGACCCTGTCCGAGGGTTGGGTCAAGGCCGCGGCCGCCGATGACGGCATGACCGCCGTGTTCGGGCAGCTAAAGAACTCCTCAGATCAGGACATCCAGTTCACCGGCGCCGATGCTGCGATGGCCGGGATGACCGAGCTGCACGAGACGGTCGAGGACGGCTCCACCGGCTCGACGATGATGCAGGAGAAGGAGGGCGGCTTCGTCATCCCCGCCGGCGGAGAGCTGACCCTGGAGCCCGGCGGCAACCACATCATGCTCATGGAGCTGAGCGAGGACATCGAGCCCGGCGCCGAGGTGACGGTCACCCTTGTGACCGATGCCGGTGACCTGGAGGTCACCGTGCCGGCTAAGGAGTTCGCCGGCGCCCAGGAGGAGTACGAGCAGGGCGACCACAGCGGCCACGATCATGGTGACCACAGCGGCCACGATCATGGTGACCACAGCGGCCATGACCATGGTGACCACAGCGGCCACGATCATGACCACGGCGATGACGAGCACGCCGATCACGATCACTGATCAGCCCTGAGCTGCTGCCTGCGGCCGGCCGGCACTGGCCGGCCGGCATTGCCCAGTGCCACCCGGCACCGGCCGGTCGCAGGCGGCCACCCCTTTCATGAGGAGATGATTGTCAGTGGAGATCGATCGCCGAGGCCTGCTCGGCGCCTCCGCACTCGGCGTCGGGGCAGGAGCTGCCGGCGCCGGACTCGGGTTCCTCGCAGGCCGCCAGCCGGCCGCGAAAGCCCAGCCCCAGCCCGACACCTCGGGCCTCAACGGCACCCAGACCGAACCGTTCTACGGCCGCCACCAGGCCGGAGTCGAAACGCTGCCGCAGGCACATGCGATGTTCATCGCGCTCGTGCGCAGACCCGACACCGACGCCACCCGCGCAGTGCGCATGCTCAGGCTGCTGACCGATGATGCCGCGCTCATGACCCAGGGTGCTGCGCCGCTGGCGGATACGGAACCGGAGCTCAACACGCGCCCGGCCCGGCTGACGGTGACCTTCGGCTTCGGCCGCGGTTTCGTCGAGCTTGCAGGTGAGCGGCACGCGCCGGACTGGCTCGCCCCGCTGCCGTCCTTCGGCATCGACCGCTTGAAGGATCGCCTGTGCCGCGGCGATCTGCTGCTGCAGGTGTGCAGCGACGACCCGTTTACCATCGCCCATGCGGTGCGGATGCTGCTCAAGGACGCCCGCGCCTTCATGGACGTCGCCTGGTCGCGCTCGAGTTTCCGCCGCTCCTACGGCTCCGATCCGCAGGGCACCACCACCCGCAATCTCTTCGGCCAGGTCGACGGCACCGCCAATCCAGGGCCGGGCTCGGAGGACTTCGCGCGGCTCGTGTGGGGTGAGACCCGCGGGCATGCCGATCCGGTGTTCTCCGCCCGAGGTGAGCCGCCTCTGGACCTGGCCGCCGACTATCCGGCGTGGCTGGAGGGTGGCACCTCCCTGGTGCTGCGCGATATCGACATGAACCTCGCCACCTGGGATGAGGCCGACCGGCCGGCACGCGAGTTCTCGATCGGCCGCGACCTCGCTCACGGCGCCCCGCTGACCGGCGCCGAGGAGCACGACATCCCGGATCTGAACGCCACCGACGACAAGGGCTTCACGCTCATCTCGCCGGCCAGCCACGTCGCCCGCAGCCGCAACAACGACGCCCCTGAGCAGCAGATCTACCGGCGGGTCTACAACTACCATCAGGTGCCGGACGCCGCTGACGCCGGCACCGGGCCGACCGGCAGCGCGATCGTCGGCACCGCCGGGCTCATGTTCGCCTCCTACCAGGCCTCGGTCGAACGCCAGTTCCTGCCGATCCAGCGCCGCCTCGACGAGGTCGATCTGCTGAACCAATGGACGGCGCCGATCGGCTCAACCGTGTGGGCGATCCCGCCCGGCGCAGCAGAGGGCGAGTACATCGGCCAGTCGCTGTTCGAGTCATGACGCACCCGCTCCTGATGCATGCCCTGCCCGCTCCCGCAGCATGACGCACCCGCGCCCGAGGCGGTGGCCTAGGGTAGTGCCATGAGACCGCTGCCGTTCGTCGCCGCTGCTGAGCTTCCTGCCGTCATCGTCCCCCTCGTCGCCGCAGACCTCGATGAGCTCGGCCGGCTCGCCGCCGCCTGCGCTGCCACCGATGGCATCGACGCTCTCGAATGGCGCGTCGACGCCCTGACCGAGTTCGACGAGGGCACCCCGGAGGCCGGCACTGAGCTGTTCGCCGCCGGCCTCGCCGCGATCAGCGCCCACACCGCGCTGCCGGTGCTGCTGACGCTGCGCACTGCAGACGAGGGCGGGGCCGCCGAACTCGACGAGGACGCCTACACCGCTCTCCTCCGCGAGGCGCTCGCCGCCGGACCGGCTGCCATCGACATCGAGTTCGCCCGCCGGGATGCCGCTGAGCTCGTCGCTGCCGCCGCCGAGGCGCGGGTCGCCTCGGTTGCCTCGGCCCACGACTTCACCGATACCCCGCCGGCCAAGCAGCTGCTGCGCACCATGCAGGGGATGGCCGAGATCGGCGTGGCGGCCGCGAAGGTCGCGGTCATGCCGCACACCACCACCGATGTGCTCGCTGT
Source organism: Brevibacterium otitidis (assembly GCF_042429315.1). Taxonomy (NCBI): domain Bacteria; kingdom Bacillati; phylum Actinomycetota; class Actinomycetes; order Micrococcales; family Brevibacteriaceae; genus Brevibacterium; species Brevibacterium otitidis. The sequence goes on from NZ_JBHMAU010000010.1 coordinate 14,609, forward strand.
CCTCGACGCCGCTGAACGCGCCAGCGCCCGCCTCGAGATCCCCGTCATCGTCATCGCGATGGGCCGCAAGGGCCGGTTCACCCGGCTCGTGGGCGGCGAGTTCGGCTCCGCGGCGACCTTCGCGACCGTCGGCGAGGGCTCGGCGCCCGGGCAGGTGACCGTCGCCGAGGTGGTGCAGACTCTGCAGGTCCTCGCCGGTGAGGACTGAGCCGGCCACCTGCCGACGGCGTCGGTGAGGACTGAGCCGGTGATCACCTGGCGAGGGCGTCGATGAGCTGCCGGTAGATCCGGCAGGCGGTCGTCATCTCCGTGATGCTGATGGACTCATCGACGTGGTGGGCCTGTTTGCCGATCGAGCCCGGCCCGCACACGAGGGTGGGGATCTCGAAGTCCCGGGCGATGTAGCCGCCATCGCAGGCGGCCGTCCACACGGTGCACGCCGGCACAGAGCCGGTCACCGCCTCGGCTGCGGCCTGCAGGGTGGTGACGAGCGGGGCGTCCGGCTCGGTGATGAACCCGGGCATCTCCATCGTCACCTCGACGCCGAGGCCGATCCCATCGCCGGTGATGTCCGCCTCGGCTGCGGCCGCGACGAGCCAGGAGGCGATCTGGGCGGCGTCCTCAGCGGGCAGCCGGCGGCGGTCGATGGAGACCCGGCAGGCATCGGCGACCATCGAGGTGCCCTGCCCGCCGGCGATGATCCCCGGGCTCCACGACCCGGCGCCGAGCAGCGGGTGGCCGTGGGCGTCGAGGTGCTCCTGGTTCTCCATCAGCAGGGTGATGAGGCGGGCGGCGGCGATGATCGCCGACCGCCCATCGGCAGGCCGGCCCGAATGCGCGGCGATCCCGCTCAGCTGCACCTCCAGGTACGCATCCCCGCGGCAGGCGGTGACGATCTGCAGATCGGTCGGCTCGGTGACGATGCAGCCGGAGAACTGCTGGCCGGCATGCGGGCCGAACCCATCGGCGACGAGGTGGCGGATGCCGGTGCCCAGATCCTCCTCATCGACGGTGACGGCCAGGCTCACCGGGGCCAGCAGCTGACCGGAGGCGTGGGCATCGGCCAGCGCCCACAGCACCGCGGCCAAGCCGCCCTTCATATCGGAGGAGCCGCGGCCGGTGAGCCAGTCGCCGGTGACCCGCGGCTCGAAGGGATCGCCCGACCAGCCGGGCCCGGCGGGCACGACATCCGAATGTCCGAGGAACAGCAGCCCGGGCCGCGCCGCGCGGCCGCCGCGTGCCGGCAGCGGGGTGGACGCCGGCGCCGTGGTGCGTGCCGGCAGCGAGGTGGACGCCGGCGCCGTGCTGGGTGCTGGCAGTGCAGCCGCTGCTGGGCTGGCCGGGGCGGTGACGATGATGTTCGGCCGGCCCGCAGCCGCCTCGGCGGTGTGGACGAGCAGGCCGTGGGCGATCGCGAACCTGGCGATGACATCGACGGTGGCCGCTTCGGTGCCGCCGGGATTCTCACCTCGGGCGCGGATGAGATCCCCGGTCAGCTCCACGAGCCGGCCGGGCAGGGAGCTGTCTGCCGGCCGGGTGCGCGCTGGGTCGGGGCCTGCCATGTCCGTCACTTCCTGATGAGGGTGCGGGGGAAGTCGGTGAAGCGCTCGACGCCGGTGGCGGTGACGGCAACAGGTTCGCTGACTTCGTAGCCGATGCCATCGAGCCACATACCGGCGATGACATGGAAGGTCATGCCGGCGGCGAGCACCTGCTCGTCTTCGCTGCGCAGCGAGATCGTCCGCTCACCCCAGTCCGGGGGATAGCCGATCCCGATCGAATAGCCCAGCCGGGACTCCTTGACCATCTCGTGGCGGGCGAGCACCGCATTCCACACCCGGGCGAGTTCGGCGACCGGCACGTCCGGGCGCATCGTCTCCAGCACCTCATTCAGCGCTTCGGCGAGGACATCTGCGGTGTGCTGCAGCTGAGCCGGCGGCTTGCCGAGCATGACGGTGCGGGCCAGCGGCACATGGTAGCGGTGATGGGCGCCGGCGAGTTCGATGACGACCGGCTCCCCGGACCTGAGCCTGCGGTCGGTCCACGTCAGGTGTGGGGTGTCGGCGCCCTCACCGGTCGGCAGCATCGGCACGATCGCCGGGAAGTCTCCCCACACCTCGGCGGTGCCGGCCGCCTGAGCGTGGGCGATCGCGGCGGCGACGTCGTTCTGCCGGACACCTGGCTCAACGGCGTTGAGTGCGGCGTTCATCGCCGCGGTCGTGACCTGAGCGGCTTGTCGCATGATCGCGATCTCGGCTGGAGATTTGATCGCCCGGATCCAGTTGACGAGCTCGAAGGAATCCACCAGCGTCCACTCCGGGATGCCGTGGACGAGTGCGCGGTGGGCGCGCGGGGAGTAGTAGTGGCTGTCCATCTCCACGCCGATGCAGCCATGGGCGGCCGGGGCGACCTCCCAGCGCTGCCGCAGGGCGAACGCAATCCAGTCGAAGGGGTGGATGTGCGGGCGGTGGACGTAGCGCTCGGGGTAGCCGACGATGTCCTCCTCGGGCAGCCAGCAGGTGCGCTGCGCTCCGTGGGCGTCCATCTCCCGAGCGAACAGTGTCATCGGGCCCGATGCCGGCACGTAGAGCAGCTGCGGGGTGTAGAAGGACCAGGCGTTGTAGCCGGTGAGGTAGAACATGTTCGCCGGGTCGGTGACGATGAGCCCGGACAGGCCCTGGTCGCGCATCCGGTGGCGCACGGCGGCCAGGCGCTGCTCATATTCCTCGGCGGAGAAGAGCATGCGGCGGGCGCCGGGAGTGTCAGCCTCCCCCGGCCGAGGTGTGGGCCGGCGGGCGGCGCCGAAGCCGCCGGGGCGCATGCTGTGGAACTCACCGGTGACCGGAGTGCTTCCCGGAACCGTGGTGGGGGTGGAGCTCTCCGGCGGCTGCAGGCCCGGATACGGCTCACGCGGCTGTGTCATGCCTCACAGTGTGAGGCTGGGTACAGGCGGTGTCAATAGGGCGCGGCAGGCGTGTTCTCGCTGGTGAGCTCGCGCAGGGTTCGAACCCTGCTGACCTGGGGTTCTGTGCAGTGAGAGGGGGTATGAGACCGCCCGCTGCACCGGTGGGGAACCGGCACCGCGGGCGGCTGAGGTCAGCGGAGTGCGCTCAGTCGATCTCGGCGTCCTTCTGCAGCTTCTTGGGCAGTGCCGTCTCGCCGAAGCGGTTGCGCACGGCGGCTGCGGCGTAGCGCTGCACGACAAGCTGGGCGACGGCGATGCCGACACCGGAGATGATCGTCCAGGCCAGTGCCTCACTCAGGCCGACTTCTTCGTCTTCGGTGTTGATGGGCACCGGCTTCGAGGTGGTCTTCTCCCACACGATGCCCAGTGCCTTGCGAGCAGCGAAGGTCGCCAGCGCGGTGCCGCCGACGCCGAGGATCTGCCACGCGATCTTTCCCATGTCTCCATCTCCCTTGCGGATCTGAGGTCAGTTCTGAGGTCAGTTTCGGGACTTCTCGTCCCAGCCTACCGCTCGTCGGCGCCTGCCCGGCATCGTTTGCCCGTCAGCCCGGCCGCGTTCGCGCGTCAGCCCTGCAGTGTCTGCCCGTCAGCCCTGCAGGACGAAGGTCTCGAAGAACACGAAGGCGGCCAGCAGGATGACGAGGGTGGCGAAGCCGTAGCGCACCCAGCTGTTGGGCAGGCGGCGGCCGAGCTGCCCGGCGAACAGGGAGGCGAGCATGGCGCACAGCGTATAGGTGATGGCCACCGGCCAGTCGAGTCCGGCCAGCCGGTCGGCATAGCCGATGATCCCGGCGAGCGAGTTGAGGGCGACGACGGCCAGCGAGGTGCCGACGGCGATGTGGATGGGCACATGCAGCAGGATCGTCAGCGCCGGCACGATGAGGAATCCGCCGCCGACGCCGAGCAGACCGGTGAGGAAGCCGACGATCGCGCCGGTGGCCACGCCCTTGGCGATCCGGGCGGCGGTGAAGGCGCCGGTGTCGGGATCGACGTGGGGCATCGGCATGAACATGCGGATCGCTGCGACCAGCATGAGCACGCCGAAGGCGATGAGCAGGCCGCGTTCGGGGAACAGGTCGTGCACGCGTGCGCCGATGATCGCTGTGAGCATGCCAGTCACGCCGATGGTGCCGGCGATCGGCCAGTCGACCATCTTCGCGCGCAGCCGCGGCAGGATCCCGCCGATCGATGAGGAGGCGACGACAATGAGCGAGGTGGGCACCGCGGTGGCCATCGGCAGACTGAGGCCGTAGACGAGTGCCGGGACTGCGACGATCGCTCCGCCGCCTCCGGTCAGGCCGATGACGGTGCCGGTCAGCAGCCCGAAGAGGATCGCCCCTACCGTCATGCCGGCCCGGTCTCCTCAGAGGCCGGCTCCTCCGACGCAGGCTCCTCAGCTCCAGGTTCCTCCGGCGTCGGCTCCTTCGACGCAGACTCCCCAGCTCCGGGCTCTCCGCTCGCGCCGTCGTCCGGGGCGCCGACGACCCAGTCGTACATCTGCCCGCTGAGGGCGGGATCGACCGGCAGCGCTTCGCCGTCGAGGCTGCGGATGGGGATCGCGACCCGGGCCGAGGACACGAGCCACGCGCCATCGGCGGTGAGCAGATCATCGCGGGTGAGATCGGCATAGGAGCACAGGAAGCCGTGGTCGGCGGCGGCAGAGAAGATCGTCTGCTGGGTCGTCCCATGCAGCAGCCCCGCCTTGGGGTCCGGGGTGATGAGCTCATGTCCGCGGCGGATGATGACATTGGCGGTGGGGCCTTCGAGCACCAGGCCGTCGCGGCTGATGAACAGCCCGTCATCGGCCCCATGCTCCTCCACCCAGCGGCCGGCGGCCATGTTCACGGCATAGGACAGGGTCTTCGCCCCCAGCAGCAGCCAGGGCGCGGCCTCGCCGACATAGGATTCGACGCCGCGGTCGAGGCTGATGACATCGATGCCCTCGCGCCGCTGTGCCGGGTACTCATCCGGCAGTGAGATCGACATCGACCAGCCGCGCGGAGCGTCGAGCCCGCGGGAGAGCGTGTAGCGGATGGTGAATTCGGCGACGCCGGGATTGGCGGCCACGACGGCCCGGGCGACGTCGTCGACGGCGGCGTCCCACACCTCGGGAACGGGTACCGGCAGGCCGAGAGCGCGCGCCGAACCGCGGAACCGGTCGAAGTGCAGCCGGCGGGCCTTGATGGAGGGCACACCGTCGGTGACGATGACGAGGACGGTCTCGAAGATGCCGTCGCCGCGGTGGGCTGAGAGGTCGTCGACAGGCAGGTGCGCGGCGCTGAGATCGGCGAGCTCGTGCGTGCCCGCGCTGACGTCGACGAGAGCCAGAGAATGGGCGAGGGTCATGCTCCCAATTAAATCACCTGCCGCGGCCAGCGGCCGTTGTGCCCGGCCTGTGGGAGCGCCGGGCCCGAGGCGTCAGCCGACCGAGGTGCCGAAGAGCAGGCCGAGCAGATAGGTCGCGGTGGCCGCGCCGAATCCGATGGCCAGCTGGCGCAGCGCGCGCGGCAGCGGCGGGCGGCCGGAGAGCACGCCGACGGTGCCGCCGGTGCCCAGCAGCACGAGGCCCACGAGCCCGGCGGCGGTGAGGACCGCCGGCATCCCGGACATGCCGAAGATGTAGGGCAGGATCGGCACGACCGCGCCCGAGGCGAAGAAGCAGAACGACGAGGCGGCAGCTCCCAGCCCGGTGCCGAGCTCCTCGTGCTCGGCATCGCCGGCGACCTGCGCGGTATGGGACGGCAGGGTGCCGCCGTGGGCGCGGGCGAGGGTGCGCCGGGCCTTGGCCAGCGCGGTCTCCGGGTCGTGGCCGCGGGCGCGGTAGACGAGGGAGAGCTCATTGGCGTCGAAGTCGAGGGCGGTGAGCGCCTCGGCGGGCTGCCGGACCGGGCGGGAGGCCTCGAGCAGCTCGCGCTGGCTGCGCACGGAGATGTACTCGCCAGCACCCATCGACAGGGCTCCGGCGAGCAGGCCGGAGATGCCGGTGAGCAGGATGACCGGGTTCGACATGCCGGCAGCGCCGACGCCGAGGACGAGGGCGAGGTTCGAGACGAGACCGTCATTGGTGCCGAAGACGGCGGCGCGGAAGTTGCCGGAGAGCCGGGCGCGGGACTTCGCCGCCAGGGCGCGCACGACCTCGGCGTGGACCTTCTCATCAGCGGCCATCTGGTCGGTGGCGAACTGGTCGGTCTCGTACGGGCTGGTGGTCTCCTGCTGCTGGATGAGGGCGAGCACAAAGACGGAGCCGAAGATGCTGCCGAGCATCGAGAGGATGAGAGTGCCGAGGTCAGGGCGCCGGCGATGCTCGGCATGCGGGCCGAGGAGTTCGATCCAGTGCTGTTGGTGGCGGCGTTCGGCATCGGCGATGGCGAGGAGGATCTCACGCTCCTCGCCCTCCTTGCGGGCGGCGAGTTTGCGGTAGACACGCTCTTCGAGGCGCTCATTGGCCAGGTGCCGCTGCCACCGGCGGATGAGGGCAGGGCTCGGCTCGGCAGGCACTTGCGCACGGGTATCAGGCATACGTTCAATGATAGGCGCAAATGTTTGTTGATCCAACATGTGCGCAGATGAGCAAAGGAACTTTTCTGTGCATTCTCTGCGTCCGTGGGATCCGCATGTACATGCCGATCTCGGCGGTTTCTGTTACCGTTCCGTTGCGGGTGTTATCGTTTCGTTACTAAATGTGGAGTGAACTGTAATACTGTGTTGGACTGTGTGATGCCGATCACTATGTGGTGCACAGCGAGGTGCACTGCCCGCAGAAGGATCGAAAGGTTGATATGTCGAAACGAATGGCACGCGTTGCTCTCGCGGTGACAGCCGCAGCGGCACTCGGCCTGGGGATGACCTCCCCTGCAATGGCCGCTCCAGTGACACAGCACACCGATATGGGTGTGACCGGTGACCAGGTGTTCAAGCACCTGTCGAAGCTGAACGAAATCTCCATGGCCAATAAGGACGATGGATACCGCGCGCTCGGCACCAAGGGCTATGAAGAAGCCTCCAAGTACGTCGAAGGCGTCATGGAAGAAGCCGGCTTCGAGGTTGAGCGGCAGGAGTTCGACCTCCCGCGGCAGACCTTCGGCGAGGTCAGCCTGAGCGTCAACGGCGAAGAGCAGACGGACTTCGGCTCGATCTCGAACGCCGAGGGCACCGAGGAACCGCTCAAGGACGTTCCGATGACGCTGCCGACAGGTGAAGGAGAGAACTCCGGCCTGGGTTGCTCCGATGAAGCCTTCACCGAAGACAATGCCGACTCCATCGTCCTCATCCAGCGCGGCGAATGCGCCTTCGGCGACAAGATCACCAACGCCAGCAAGGCCGGTGCAGCCGGCGTCATCATCTACAACAACCAGGATGGCGCCAACAACTTCACCGCCGGAGACCGTGTGAAGGGCAATGCCCCCGCCGGCGCTCTGAGCAAGGCCCAGGGTGACGCCCTGGCCCAGAAGATCAAGGACGTCGATCCGGAGGATCCGGAGACCGCTGTCACCGCTGACATGACGGTTGAGACGACCTTCGAGACCGTCAAAACCTGGAACGTCATGGCCGAGACCACGGACGGCGACCCGGACAACGTGCAGATGATGGGCGCGCACCTCGACAGCGTTCCTGAGGGCCCTGGCGTCAACGACAACGCCTCCGGCGTGGCCGGACTCCTCGCTGTTGCCGAGGGCATGGCCGCACTCGACTACAAAGTCGACAACAAGGTCCGCTTCGGATTCTGGGGCGCAGAGGAAGTCGGCCTCGTCGGTTCGACCCACTACGTCAACGACCTCGCTGAGAACGCTCCTGATGAGCTGGCCAAGATCAAGTCCTACCTCAACTACGACATGATCGGCTCGGAGAACTTCGTCGTCGGCACGCTCGACTCCGATGGGTCCGATGTCGAGATCCCGCCGGGCGTCAACGTTCCGGAGGGCTCGGCTGAGCTGGAGAAGATCTACACCGACTTCTTCGATGCCAAGGGTCAGCCGCACATCGGCACCGAGTTCTCGGGTCGTTCGGACTACCAGGCCTTCATCGAGAACGACATTCCGGTCTCCGGTCTGTTCTCCGGTGCTGACGGCATCAAGACTGAGGAAGACGTCGAGAAGTTCGGCGGCGAAGCCGGCGTGCAGCGCGACCGCAACTACCACACCCCGGACGACAACCTCGAGAACGTCAACCGCGAATCGCTCAACATCTTCGCCCCTGCCATGGGCTGGGCTGCGCACGTCCTCGCCTACGAGCTCGAAGAAGGCAGCGATGACGGCGAGGGCAATGACGACGATGAGGGCAATGACGATGGTGATGACGCTCCGATCGAGCGCGGCCTGAGCATCGAGCCGGAGCAGATCTCGCCGACTGACTTCGTCAACAAGGACAAGGGTGTCACCATCACTGCAGCCGGCTGCACCCCGGGCACCGAAGCCACTCTCATGGTTGAGGCCCAGGAAGGCGACATCCTCAAGCACGAGGACACCGCTGAGGTCGGCGAAGACGGCACCGTCTCCTTCGGTGTCCACGGCGTCGACGAGGCTCGCGCCAGCAGCTATGTCGGCACCTACGACGTCGTTGTCAGCTGTGAGGGCGGCGACGATCTGACCGGCACCTTCACCGTCGGCGACGTCAAGGATGACGACGGCAAGGGCGGCGACGAGAACGGCAAGGATGACAAGGGCAAGGACGACAAGGGCAAGCTGCCGCGCACCGGCAGCGAATCCGGCCCGCTCGTCTGGGGAGCTGCCGGACTGCTGATCGCAGGCCTGGGCATCACCGCCGCCACCTTGCGCCGGAAGTCGAACTCCTGAGACAGCATCAGCAGCTGAGCGCCTGCATGAGCAGATGACCAGCTGAGCTGACAGCAGCGGGGGCCGATGGCAATGCGCCATCGGCCCCCGTTTCGTCTTCTGCCAGGCGGTGCGGGCACAATGGTGTGGTGACTCCTAAGAAGCTCTTCACCACATTCGCCATCGCCGAGGCCATCACCTGGACCCTGCTCATCGCCGGCATGATCCTCAAATACGTCACCCACACCACTGAACTCGGTGTGCGGATCGGCGGTGGCATCCACGGGTTCGTGTTCCTCACCTACTGCGTCGTCACCGTGCTCATCGGCACCTCACAGCGCTGGAAGGCAGGTCAGATCGCAACCGGCCTGGGCTCGGCCATCATCCCCTACGCCACGATCCCGTTCGAGATCTATGCTCGACGGGCCGGCATCCTCGACAGCGACTGGGAGCTCGGCCGCGGCCCGCGCGAGCCCCGCAACTTCTTCGAAGGCTGGTGCGCCTGGGCGATCCGCCGGCCGGTCCAGGCCGTCATCGTCGGCTTCATCGGCGTGGCAGTCCTCTTCACCGTTCTGCTGATCCTCGGCCCGCCGGTTCCGCAGAGCTGAGGATCAGCAGACAGACGAGCAGATCCCCGGTGAGCACTGCTCACCGGGGATCTGCTCGTCTCAGCCCGTCAGCCGGGCCAGCTCAGCCGCCAGTTCGCCCAGCCAGTTGAGCCCGTCAGCTCAGCTGGGGGTGATGTCGAACTTCGCGACGCGGAACTTCTCCAGCTTCGCCGGGTCGATCGTCACGCCGAAGCCCGGGCCTCTCGGCACGTCGACGACGCCGTCGTGCATGACGATCTCCTCGGTGATGTCCTCGTGGAAGAACCGCTTCGAACCCGACACATCACCGGGCAGCGTGAAGCCCGGCAGTGAGGCCATCGCCGCATTGGCGGCCCGGCCCAGACCGGTCTCGACCATGCCGCCGTGCCACACGGCAACACCGTGGGCGCGGCACAGATCGTGGATGCGCTTGGCTTCGATGTAGCCGCCCACGCGGCCGGGCTTGATGTTGATGACCGAGGCGGCGCCCAGGCTGATCGCATCGGCAGCTGCCTCGGCGGAGACGATCGACTCATCGAGGCACATCGGGGTGTCCATGAGCTTGGCCAGCTGCGCATGCTGCCGGATGTCGGCCTCGCCGAGGGGCTGTTCGATGAGCAGCAGGCCGTACTCGTCGAGCCGCTTGAGGTGGTTGGCGTCGACGAGCGTGTAGGCGGCGTTCGCGTCGACCTGGAAGAGAAAGTCATCGCCGAACTCCCGGCGCACGGCTGCCACCGGTTCGATGTCGGCGCCAGGCTTGATCTTGAGCTTGATGCGGGCATAGCCCTCATCGATGTATCCGGCGATCGTCGTGATGAGCTCGGGGATCGAATCCTGGATGCCGACCGAGACGCCGGAGGGGATCTGATCGACAACGCCGCCGAGGTAGTCCTTGAAGGACAGGTTCTGCATCTTCAGCTGCGCTTCGATGACCGCCATCTCGAGGGCGGACTTGGCCATCGGGTGGCCGATGATGTGGCGCAGATGCCAGCCGACCGTCTCAGCGGTCAGGTGCTCGACGCGGAACAGCGCCGGTGCCAGCCAGTCGCGGGTGACGTCGATGCCGCCGGTGGTGTACTCCTCGGAGTACAGCGGACCGACCATCGCCACCGACTCGCCCCATCCGGTGATCTCGCCGGCTGGCGTGTCGAAGCGGGCTTCGACGAGGTAGCAGTCCTTCTCCGTCTCCCGCATGAACGAGGTGGTGAACGGAGAGACGAGCGGCAGTCGGATCTGGTGGAGGGTCAGCGATGTCAGTTTCACAGCAGGCTCCCGTGCGGCGTTGCGGCGGTTGATACCGCCACCTTAGCAATCCGCCGGCAGCGGAGAGCTGGCTGCTCAGTCGGCGAGCTGGTCGGCGATGAGGGCCGCGAGCAGCGCTGTGCGCGGTGGGATCTCGGAGATGATCGCGTGCTCGTGCTCGGCGTGGGCGCCGTCGCCGACGGCCCCGAGTCCGTCGAGGGTCGGGATGCCGTCGCCGGCGGTGAAGTTGCCGTCGGAGGCCCCGCCCACTGCGGTGCCGGTCGGCTCAGCGATCCCGAGCTCGGCGGCCAGGGCGACGGCCCGGTCGAACAGGTGGGCAGCGGCGTCGCGTTCGAACGGCGGCCGGTTGATCCCGCCGGTCACCTCGACCCGGGCGCCGGGCAGCTGCGCGGTGAGCGCCTTCATCTGCTCTTCGATGCGCTGCTGCTCCTCGATGAGCCGGGCGCGCACATCGACGTGGACGCTGGCCTCGGCCGGCACCGTGTTCGGGGTGGTGCCGCCGCTCAGCGTCGTCGGCACCACGGTGGTGCCCTTCTCCGCATCGGCCAGATCCGCGATGAGTGGCATGAGGCGGGCGAGTTCGAGACCGGCGTTGACGCCCTTCTCCGGTTCGAGACCGGCGTGGGCGGCCTTGCCGTAGACGGTGACATGATAGTCGGAGGTGCCCTTGCGGGCGAGCTTGAGTGCGCCGGCGGCCGAAGCCTCCATGACGTAGACGGCGCGCGCACCGGCGGCCTCCTCGCGGATGAGCTGCGAGGACGTCGTCGAGCCGAGCTCCTCATCGCCGGTGATGAGGAGGGTGAGGCCGTCGAGTGCGGCAGCATCGCCGAGCGCATCGAGCAGCATCGCGGTGGCGTGGATGCTCATGATCGTGCCGGTGAGCATATCGAAGCTGCCGGGCCCGCGCAGGATCCCATCAGCCGTGGAGAACGGCAGCCGCTCCAGGGTGCCGTGCGGCCACACCGTGTCCTGGTGGTTCAGCAGCACCACCTTCACCGGACCGGAACCGAACCGCAGGCGCAGGTGCGTGACGCCGTCGATCTCCACCACCTCGGGAGCGGTGCCCAGCCGCTCCTCGATGAGCGCGGCGAGGTCCCGGGCGCCGGCGGCGACCGCGGCGAGGTCCTCCGAGGGCGTCTCCAGCGTGATGACCCGCTCCAGGTCGGTGAGGATCTGCGGCAGCCGCGCCTGGGCGGCATCAGGCAGAGCGGCAAGGTCGACGGAGCGGTCAGTCATCAGGTCCTCAATTCCACACAGCGGCGTACAGTCGGGATCATTGTATGCCGCAGGCCTGCCCAGGCGCGGTCCCGGCACGTATCATCAGGTCATGGGAGATGACGTTTCGAGGCAGCGCTATACGCCGCAGCAGCGCACCAGCTACCGTGAGCAGCTCAACGCTGATCTGGAGACCTTCGACTCGTATCTGCAGGAGGCGGAGTTCTCCAGTCAGGGCACGATCGGCCTCGAACTCGAGCTCAACCTCGTCGATGCGGACATGCAGCCGGCGAAGGTCAACCACAAGGTGCTCGAGTCGATCGACCATCCGGACTTCCAGTCCGAGATCGGCGCCTACAACATCGAGCTCAACCACCCCGTCCTCACCGTCCAGGGCGATGGGCTCACACAGCTGCAGGACGGCGTGCAGTCCCGTCTCGACATGGCCCATGCCGCAGCAGCCGAGCACGGCGCAAAAGTCGCGATGATCGGCACGCTGCCGACGCTGACGACCGAGTTCCTCGAAGACCCCAGCTGGGTCACCGACGAGAACCGCTACCGGGCGCTGAGCAACGCCGTCATCGACATGCGCGGTGAGCTGGTGCGCATCGAGATCCACGACCGCGAGTACTACCGGCACGACTTCACCGATGTGGCCCCCGAATCGAGCTGCACCTCGATGCAGCTGCACCTGCAGGTCCCGCCCAATCGGTTCGCCACCGCCTGGAACGCCTCGCAGGCGATGGCCGCAGCCCAGGTGGCGCTCAGCGCCAACGCCCCGCTGTTCGCCGGGTACAAGCTGTGGCATGAGAACCGCATCCCGGTCTTCACCCAATCGATCGACACCCGCGCCCCCGAACTCGTCACCCAGGGAGTGCGCCCGCGGGTGTGGTTCGGCGAACGGTGGATCACCAGCGTCTTCGACCTCTTCGAGGAGAATGTGCGCTACTTTCCGCCGATGCTGCCCGAAAGCCGCGAGGAGTCCGGCACCCCGGTGATGCTCGGCAGCTCCCCGGCGCTGCACTACCTCAACCTGCACAACGGCACCGTGTGGCGCTGGAACCGGCCCATCTACGCCCCCGACGGCGATCTCGCCCATGTGCGGCTGGAGAACCGGCTGCTGCCGGCCGGTCCGACCGTCGTCGACCTCATCGCCGATGCCGCCTTCTACTACGGCGTGGTGAAGTACATGGGCGAGGAGAACCGGCCGGTGTGGTCGCGGCTGTCGTTTCCCGATGCGGAGAAGAACTTCTTCGCCGCCGCCCGCTCAGGTCTGTACTCGCGGATCCTGTGGCCCAAGCTCGGCCGCGTTGACGTCGCCGAGCTCATCCGCACCACCCTCGTGCCGCAGGCGCGCAAGGGTCTGCAGATGCTCGACGTCGACGCGGCGATCATCGACGAGTACATGGACATCATCGAAGCCCGGGCCCGCACCCGGCAGAACGGCGCGACCTGGCAGCTGCGCACCCTGATGGCGCTCAAGCCGCGGCTGACCGATCCGGACACCGCTGAGCGGCGGGCGGCGCTCGCACGATTGCTCGAGCTCTACATCGGCCATCAGGCCACCGGCGAGCCGGTGCACACGTGGCCGGTCGGCGATCAGTAGGCGAGTCGGCGATCAGCAGCCCGGTCGGCGCCCACCTGGGAGCCGCCCGCCCGGTCGCCGCCCGCCTGTCGAGGTGTGGTGCACCGCACGCGGTATGAGAAGCTGACGCTATGACACAGCGCAGCATCCGCATCTCTGAGCGGGCCCAGACCGTCCGCCCCTTCGCCGTCATGGACATCGTCTCCCGGGTGGCCGAACTCAGAGCGGAGGGCAGGGACGTCATCTCCCTGTGCGTCGGCGAGCCCGGCCAGGGAGCCCCGGCCGCGGTGCGCCAGCGGGCCCAGGAGCTCATGCGCGACGGCACCGACCTCGGCTATGTGCCGGTCACCGGCATCCGCGAGCTGCGCGAGGCGCTGTCGGGTCACTACCGCCGCTGGTACGACCTCGATGTGCCCGCCGACCGGTTCTTCGTCACCACCGGCTCCTCCGGCGGGTTTCTGCTCGCCTTCCTCGCCGCCTTCGACGCCGGCGACCGGGTGGCGCTCGCCCGCCCCGGCTATGCCGCCTACAAGAACATCCTCACCGCTCTCGGCTGCGAGGTCGTCGAGCTCGACTGCGGTGTCGCCGAGCGCTTCCAGCCCACCGTCGAGCTGCTGGAAGCCGCCCACGCCGAGGCGCCGCTGCGGGGTCTCATGGTCGCCTCCCCGGCCAATCCCACCGGCACGATGCTCGACCGGGAGAGCCTCATCGAACTCGCCGGCTGGTGCCGCGCCCACGACGTGCAGCTGATCTCCGATGAGATCTACCACGGCGTCACCTTCCCCGGCACCGAGGCGACCGCCGGCGGCAACCCCAACGGCGAGACCGCCATCGCCTATGCCGATGAGGCGATCGTCATCTCCTCGTTCTCTAAGTTCTGGGGGATGACCGGCTGGCGGCTCGGCTGGGCGATCATGCCCGAGCCCATCCACCAGGCCGCCGCCGGCTTGGCCGGCAACCTCACCCTGTGCGCGCCGGTGCCGGCTCAGCATGCGGCAGTGGCGGCGTTCTCCGATGCCGCCTATGCCGAAGGCGAGGCAGCGGTCGCCGGGTTCGCCGCGGCCCGCCAGTACGTTCTTGATGCCGTCGATGAGCTCGGCTGGAAGGACCTCGCGCCCTGCGACGGCGCCTTCTACATGTACGCCGACATCACCGGTGTGCTCGGCCCCTATGCCACCGCCACCGAATGGTGCGCCGCGCTGCTCGAAGAGGAGGGTGTGGCGCTCTCACCCGGCCTCGACTTCGACAGCGTCCACGGCGATGAGTGCGTGCGGCTGTCCCTGGCCGCCGGCCCGGATGCGATCTCCGCGGCGCTGGCCCGCATCCGGACCTTCACCGACCGGGTCCGCGATGCCGGCTGAGCTGGGGCTGCGGTGGGCGTGAACGCCGCGCCGGCGCTCGCCCGCCTCGGCGTCCTCATCGCCGCCGTGTGCCTGGGTTCGGCGGCGCTGCTGCTCACCATCTCCCAGGCCTCGCCTTCCACGGCCGCCTTCCTGCGCTGCGCCCTGGCGATCCTCGCGCTCGCTCCCTTCGCCGTCGCCGAGGTGTCCCGCCACGGCCTGCCCGGAAAGGCGACAGTCGGCATCGCCGCCGGTGCCGGGGCGTTCCTCGGATTCGACTACATCATGTGGGCGCAGAGCGTCTACGACGCCGGCGTCGGGGTCTCGACGGTGCTCATCAGCGTGCAGGCTGTTGTGTTCCCCGCCCTTGTGTGGTTGCTGCACCGGGAGCATCCCGGCCGACTCTTCCTGTGGTGTGTGCCGGTGATGCTCGGCGGCATGCTGCTGACCGGCGGTGCCTTCGGTGTCGATCCCGGAGCGGCGGCACCGCTGCGCGGGGCAATCCTCGGTGTGCTCTCCGGGGTGCTCTACGGCGTCTACATCTACGGCACCCACCGCTGCCGGGTGCTGTCTCCTGCGCTCATCGTCACCCCGGTGCTCATCGCCACGACGGCCGCCTGCCTCGTGACGCTCATCGGCGGGCTGGTGCTCGGCGGATTCGACTTCGACCTCGGGCTCTCCGGCTGGGCGGCGATGGTCGGCCTGGCGGTGCTCGGTCAGGCCGGAGCGTGGGGGCTGCTGGCGGTGTTCTCCACTCGGCTGCCGGTGACGGAGACGGCCTCTCTCATGCTCGCCCAGCCGATCACCGCGGTGCTGCTGGGCACGCTGCTGGCAGGTGAGCAGCTGGCGGTCGGTCAGTGGCTGGGCATCGTCATCGTGGTCGCCGTCGTGTGGCTGGTCTCCGGCGGGATGCGGGTGCTCAGCCGCCGCTGTCAGGCTGCTGCCGAGGTCAGAGGTGCGGTTCGGCGGCGTGGGCCATCGCATCGACGATGACGTGGGCGACGTGGTCGTCCTTGAGCGAGTAGATCGCTTCGCGGCCCACCCGGTCGACGCTCACCAGATGCAGTCCGCGCAGCAGCTTGAGGTGCTGGGAGACGAGCGGCTGTGAGAGCGCGGTCTGGTCGACGATGCCGGAGACCGATGTCGGTCCGTGCGAGAGGACCAGCAGGATGCGCAGGCGCGACGGGGTCGCCAGAGCCTTGAACAGCTCGGCGGTGCGGTTGATCGTGGCGTCGTCACGCACATCGGTAGGGACATCGGTCAGCAGTGTCTCCGAGACATGGGGGTGGTCGTCATGTGTACGCGGGAGGGCGTCGATGTCTGGTTTCGTCTGCATGGGAAAACTCTATTCTCGGAGTGGGAGTGAGTGTAGTGTGACACCACTATAATTTCCGGCCGGTAGTTAAGTATCGTGCCACCGCTGATTCCGCGCGAGAAAGTGGGGACTGCTCACTGCGCTATGCGGCCGGGCACTCACGTACCCGGCCACATAGTCTCAGGGTTCTTCGGGCGAGCGCTTCTCAGTGCTCGTCGTAGTGGTCACCGTGCTCGGCGTGGCGGTGGCCGTCGTGGATGTAATCGACGTGGTCGCCGTGCTGCACCTTCTCGTGGGTGCAGTCCGCGCCGCCGTGCTGGTGCTCTTCAGTGGTGTGCTCTGCGATCTTGTGGTCGGCCATGCGATCCTCCTTCTGTTGTAGCGGCGGTTCGTGCATCACTCAATGATAACCGCTTGCCTTATATGTAATCTTAATTATACCTGCATTCGTCGCGACCTGAGCAACCGGGGTGTCCCATTGCGGTGTTGCTTTGGTCACGTCATGGCAGAGCCGGCGTGGTCACCCCAGGACAGAGTCGGCGTGGTCACCCGGTCGCAGCGTCCGCGGAGAACCACAGGGAATCGCCGCCGGGTCCGGCCGCGCGTCACTCGGAGGCGGTGACGGAATCGTAGGAGCTGAGGATCTCCTCGGCCAGCGGCTGCCAGCGTCCGTATGCGTGCGGGAACCCGGAGCGCTGCACCGCCTGCGCCGCCTCATTGGGGGTCATCGACTCCCAACCGGCGATGTGCACCAGGCCGGGATTGCGCCCTTCGGGATTGACCCCGTAGAAGGACTGCGCGGCCCACACCGGATCCTGGATCTCCTCCGGGGTGCCCCAACCTTGCGAGGGCCGCTGCTGGAACAGCCCCAGGGAATCGCGGTCGCCGTGGTCGAGGTTGCGCAGCGAAGACTCCTGCAACGCTGTCATGAGCGCGATGATGATCGCATCATCGGGCAGATCGGCATCGCGGCCGACGTCGATGATCGTCTGCGCATAGCCGATCTGGCTGTCGTTGAGACGGTCGACATGGCTGAGCTCCCACTGGCGCACGATCGTCGGACCGGTGACACCCATCGCGCCGATCGCCCACACGACGATGAACACCGACGCGAGGATCGCGGCGGTGATGCTGAATCCGATGGTGGGGCCGACGTACTGCCCGCGGCGCGAGGAACGAGCCATGCCCGCCATGCTATCGCCTGGCCCGATGTTCATGACACTGCGGCTCCGGCTTGTCGAGGGCTAGGTTCATCACAATCGCCGCACCTGTCCTGTGCTGCCGGTTCCAGCGCAGCCAGACGACCGCCTCGGGACCGGCCCAGCGCACCCACCCGGCCGGTGAATGCAACAGCGGACCCCGCCGTTATGGGGGGTCCGCTGGGTGCGGTGTGCCGCAGCGCCGGATCAGAGTCCGTTGAGGCGGTAGGGTACGAAGCCGTCGAGGCCGTCGTAGGGGTAGCCGATGTCGCGGGCGACGGCGCCGGACCCGCCGGCCTGTTCGAGGGCGTGGTAGGCGGTGTGCTCCTCATTGGCCCAGCCGTTGAAGATCGCCACATGGCCGTTGGCACCTTCGGTGCCTGGGCCGCCGCGCATAAGCACGTCACCCGGCTGCAGGTCCTCCATCGGGATCTCGTGTGCGACGTCGGGCAGGGTCACGGTGCTGAGGCTGTCGTCGAGGCCCCAGGCCATCGAGACGAAGCCGGAGCAGTCGGTGCGGTAGTGCTTGCCGTTGACGTCCGGGTAGGTGGCCTCCATGCTGTACGGCACGCCTTCGTTGACCCAGAACTGGGCGCGGTCGATGATCTCCGCGCGACGGTCGGCATTGGCGGTCTCGGCCTGCTCGGCGGCTGCGGCATCCGCGCCCGAGGCGGGGGTCGCCGAGGCCTGTGCCGCCGGGGCGATCGCAAGGCCGGTGGCGGCCATGGTGACAGCGGCAGCAGCGGTGCCGATGCGGCGGGTGGTGGTGCTGAGAAGAGCGAAAGTCATGATCCTCCGTCCGAGGGGTGGGGTGCAGAGGGGACTGCGGGGATTGTGGGGTTGAGGGGATCTGGGTGGTCGAGGGGATTGTGGGGGGGGGGCTTCCTGAGGGGCTCTCGGGTCCCCTCAGGAAGCCGTTCGGCCGACAAGGGGAGTGCGACCTCATGGGGGATGAATCAGGGGAGGGGGTGCGTCAGGGGATGTTTCACGGGATGGCAGGTGCGTCGCCGTGGGCGGCCAGCAGCTCGCGGGCCAGCGGCTCCCACTTGGCGTAGGCATCAGGGTAGGCCGAGCGCTGCACAGCCTGGGCGGCCTCGGTCGGGGCCATGTTCTCCCAGCCTTCGACCTGGATGAGGCCCGGGTTGGAGCCCTCAGGGTTGATGCCGTAGAAGGACTTCGAAGCGTAGACCGGATCCTGGATCT
Organism: Brevibacterium otitidis; assembly: GCF_042429315.1. Lineage (NCBI taxonomy): Bacteria > Bacillati > Actinomycetota > Actinomycetes > Micrococcales > Brevibacteriaceae > Brevibacterium > Brevibacterium otitidis. Next base: position 33,052 of record NZ_JBHMAU010000010.1, read on the forward strand.
GTGCTTCCGTGCCCCAGCCCATCGACGGACGCTGCTGGAACAGGCCCAGCGAATCGCGGTCGCCGTAGTCGAGGTTGTACATCGTCGATTCCTGCATGGCGGTCATGAGGGCGATGACGATGCCCTGGTCGGAGATCTGTCCGCCGCGGCCGACGCCGATGATGGTGCGGGCGTTGTCGATCTGCTCCTGGTCGAGCTGATCGATGGAGGCCATGGCGGCCTGGCGCTGCTCGACCGGAGCGGAGGCGGGGTTAAAGTCCGGTGCTGCCAGTGCCGGTGAGGCCATCACGCCTCCGCCGAGGATTCCAGCAGTCAGTGTCGCGGTGATGAGGGTCTTGGTGAGCTTCATGTCACTACTCTTTCGGGTTCTCGGGGATTCTTCCGGGGGTGGTGTGCAATACCACTGAGCGCTGCTGCCAGGTGGGGGCTGACCTCGGACCGTGGGTGGGGCCCGTGCCGCAGATCTCAGCGACGTGTTCCACGATTGCAACCGTTTCGTGATCTCTCAACCGCCGACGGCTTCGAACAGTCTGAATGCGATCTTGGTGCTCACTGAATTCAGCGTCGGCAGCAGGTGGCGGCGATGCCGCTCTCGGGCGCGCACATGCGCCGCAAGCCCGTCGTGCAGGCTTCAACAACCCAGCTGGTCATCGGGCTGAGGGAACATCAACGCAGCGTCAGAGAGTCCGGAATCTGAAAGAACTTGAGCGATATTCAAGGCTTCTCGAGCTTTCCGGTTACCACTTTCGGGTTCCGGACTTAGACGTTCGTCGTAGTCAGGTGTGCTGCAGATCACTGAAAACACCGCCTCGGCGGGTTCACATCACAGCAGGATCACGAACACATGTCGTTGTCATCATCGACATGACAGCTTCGTGATCTCAGCGCGCTCGGTCCCCGGACACGGCACTCAGGCACCCGAGCGCTCGGTTCCCAGACTTGCCACCCCATGTACACAAGTGCGGGCGGGACACCAGCCGGTGCCCCGCCCGCAGCGGTCGTCTCAGACGCTCAGCGTCTCAGCGCTCATCCCTCCCGCAGCGCTGCACGCATCCGGTCGAGCACCTCGGGATCCTCGATCGTCGACGGTACTGCCACATCCGGGCGGCCATCGGCGATCTCGCGCATCGTCTTGCGCAGGATCTTGCCGGAGCGGGTCTTCGGCAGGGCGGTGACGACGTCGACGCGCTTCATCGCGGCCACCGGGCCGATGTCGGAGCGCACGAGCGAGACGAGCTCGGTCTTGACCGTCTCCTCGTCGATACCCGGGGCGTCCTTGAGGACGACGAAAGCACGCGGGATCTGGCCCTTCGTCGGATCGGCGACACCGATGACAGCGCATTCGGCCACGGCCGGGTGCGCGGCGATCGCGGCCTCCATGATGCCCGTCGACAGGCGGTGGCCGGCGACGTTGATGACATCGTCGGTGCGGCCCATGACATAGACGTAGCCGTCCTCATCGATGAGCCCGCCGTCACCGGTGAGATAGCAGCCCTCGATCGCCGAGAGGTAGGAGGAGATGTAGCGCTCATCGTCGCCCCACACCGTCGCCATGGTGCCCGGCGGCAGCGGCAGCCGAATGACGACGAGCCCGTCCTGACCAGCCGGCACCGGACTGCCGGCGGCATCGACGACCTCGACTCGGTAGCCGGGCACCGGCTTCGTCGGGGAGCCGGCCTTGAGCGGGTACTCCTGCAGACCGATCGGGTTCGTCGCGATCGGCCAGCCGGTCTCGGTCTGCCACCAGTTGTCGATGACGGGGATCGACCGGCCGGTCGCCTCGGCGAGCTTCTCGGTCGTCCACTCATAGGTGTCGGGGTCGAGGCGCTCGCCGGCCATGTACCAGGCCTTGAGCGAGGCCATGTCGTAGCGCTTCATCACCTCGCCGTCGGGATCCTCCTTGCGGATGACGCGCATCGCGGTCGGCGCGGCGAAGAACACGTCGACGTCATGTTCGGCGACGACCCGGAAGAACGTCGAGGCATCCGGGGTGCCGATCGGCTTGCCTTCGAACAGCACGGTCGTCACCCCGCCGATGAGTGGGGCGTAGACGATATAGGAGTGCCCGACCACCCAGCCGACGTCTGAGGCGGTGAACATCGTGTCACCGGGATGCAGATCGAAGAGGTTCGGCAGCGACCAGGCGAGCGCGGTCGCGTAGCTGCCGTCGCGCACGATCCCCTTGGGCTTGCCGGTGGTGCCCGACGTGTAGAGCACGTAGAGCTCATCGGTCGAGGCGACCGGCGTGCACGGGGCGTGCTCGGTGGTCGCGGCGAGCAGCTGGGCATAGTCGAGGTCGCGGCCGTCGATGAGCTCGCACGGATGCTGTTCGCGCTGGACGATGACGGTGAATTCGGGGTCCTCCTCGGCCTTTTCGATCGCGGCGTCGAGCAGCGGCTTGTACTCGATGACCCGGGTGCGCTCGATGCCGCAGGAGGTCGAGATGATCGCCTTCGGGCGCAGGTCGTTCATCCGCACAGCCAGCTCATTGGCCGAGAACCCGCCGAAGACCACCGAGTGGATCGCGCCCAGGCGCGCGCAGGCGAGCATCGCGACGACCGCCTCGGGGATCATCGGCATGTAGATGACGACGGTATCGCCCTTGCCGATGCCGCGACCGGCCAGCGCCTGCGCGAAGCGGGCGGTCTCATCGAGCAGCTCGCTGTAGGTGAAGCGCTTGATCTGGTCGGTGACGGGGGAGTCGTAGATGAGGGCGATATCCTCGCCGCGGCCGGCCTCGACGTGCCGGTCGAGGGCGTTGTAGCAGACGTTGAGCTCGCCGTCGGGGAACCAGCGGTAGATCGGGGCGCGCGAGGTGTCGAGGGCGCGGGTCGGCTTCTTCACCCAGTCGATGAGCTCAGCGGCGTCGAGCCAGAAGCCCTCCGGATCCTCAGCGGCGAAGGCGAAAGCGCGGTCGTAGGGGGTGTCTGTCGGCTGCTGCGCCGTCGCGGCGGCGCTGTCAGTGTGATCGCTCATACTCTATTGTTGCCTACGACACACTAGAGTTGAACAGCGGGTCTCCTCGCGCCGGCGCCTGCCGGCTGCCCCGCGCCCGAGGCGGTGGCTGGGACCTGCAAAGACGTGCCGGTGCGCAGCAGGTGCTGGCGGAGGAGCTGAAGAGAGAATGCGCTACGTCGTCGCCATGGCCCTGGCCGCGCTCGCCGTTCTGGGCATCCACTGGGCGGTGGGGCTCGGTTCGCTGCCGCGGCCATGGGGTGCGCTGACACTCGGCACGATCGCCGGTGTGGTGATGGTCGGCACGCTCATCATCTGGGAGATCGTCAGCCCCAGTGAGGACAACGCCGACCGCGACAAGCGGATCGCCGTCGAGGAGGCGGCCAAGGACGAGCAGCGCGAGCTGCGCCGCGCCCAGCGCGAAGCCTCCCGCAGTGCCCGCCGCGGAGAACAGCCCGAGCCGCGTGCTGATGAGCAGGCCGAGCCGGGCGCTGATGCGCAGGCGAAGCCGGGCGAACCGGGCGCCGGGCGACCAGACGGCACCGACTGAGGCCCCACGTCACTGGGTCACTGGTGTGCGCTGCGACGCAGCCGGTAGACCGCCCAGCCGGCCACGCCGGCCAGCAGCACCGCACCACCTGCCGGTGAGACCACTGTGCTGGCAGCCAGCAGCATTCCCAGCGCACCGAGCGCTGTCATGAGAACCGGGGTGATCAGCTGTGCGATGACGCCGACGGGCAGCGCACCGGCTTCGGTCATGACCGCCGGAGCCAACCAGTTCGGCGGCGGGCGCAGTGCGGCGTGTGTCGCTGCCGCCGCGCAGATGAGCGTGAACAGGCAGGCAAGGGCGAGAAGCAGCGGCTGGCTGAGCTGCACGGTCACCGGCAGGAATACGAGGGCTCCGGCGGGCAGCAGCACCGCCACCGGTGCGAGTGCGATGAGGAGCCGGGAGGTGGCGAGGCTGAACGGGAACACCTCGGTGAAGGACGGGTTCGCAGCAGAGGTGCGCACACTCATGACGGCCAGCCAGCCGGCGATCCCCAGGCTCAGGCAGGCGATGAGGACTCCGGCGACCGGCAGCTGACCAAGCGGCATGGCGCTGGCCGCCCACGGCAGCAGCACCGTTATGGCGAGCAGCGCCGGTACGCCTGCCGTGCGGGTCAGCCCGATGAGCAGTCCGGTCGGCAGGGCCAGCAGAGACGGCAGTCGCATCAAGCGTGCCGCCAGTTGGCCGGAGCGCCCTCCGCGGTGAGTCCGCAGGCGGGCGAAGAGGGTCGTGGCAAGCGCATTGGCATCGGCGGTCACCAGCCCGAAGCGCATGAGCTGCGAGGCCCGCGAGCCGGCTTCGAGCTGCGGCCACGACAACCGTGGGGGCCTCAGCACCATCCACGCGGCAGCGGCAATGATGAGCAATACCAGGACCGCTGCGAACCCGATCGCGACCGGTGCGGCCAGTCCGCTCGCTGCAGCGTGCATGACTGTGCCTGTGAGGTCGCCCAGCGGTGCGGTGAGGGCAAGCAGCGCCAGTGCCGCGACCGCAGCCCACAGCAGCCGGTCGCCGAGCTGCTCGGTGTCGACCGTCGTGCCGAACAGGCCCGTCTGCAGGCCAATGAGGATGAGGGCACCCGCCGCCCCGGTGGCCGCCAGCACGGTCACAAGTGCGCTCGCGGCAGCTGCGGTGATGCCGAGGTCGAACGCCACCGCGCCACCGGTGGCCTGCCAGGACAAGTGCGGCACGAGCGCCATCAGCCCGATGATGATCCCGCCGGCCACCCCGCCGAGGATGACGGCACTCAGACGGCGGCGCAGCCAGGCTGGGCTGAAGCCGGGGTGCTGGAACAGCCACACTCTCACCGGTTCGGGCAGCCCGAGCGGGCCGAGGCGGGTGAGCAGCCAGGCGAGCACGAACATTCCGCACGCGGCGATGAGGACCGACTGCAGGACGGGGAACGGGGAGGCGACCACCGCATCGGCGACGGCGCCGGCCGGCAGGGCGGTGAGCGCCGCGACTAGCGGTGCGGCGAGGGACTGCGCGGCCGAGGCGAGGACGGCGATGAACACGGCTGCGGCCAGCGCGTAGGTGTAGACCGCCCCGGCGCTCAGCGTGTGCGGGCGGCGGCTGCGGGTGAGCCGGGCGAGGCCGGCAGGGGTGAGGGGGTGCGGCAGGGTCGGTTCAGGCGGCGTCATAGCCCAGCGTCCCGTCGGGGTGTTCGCAGATCTGCACGGTGGTGGTGCGCTCGGGGTCGATGAGCGCGTCGTCGTGGGTGGAGAGCAGAATCGCCGTGCCGCTCTCCGCGCGGGCAATCAGCAGGCGGCGCAGCGCCTGGACCGAGGCGGCATCGAGGTTCTGTTCGGGCTCATCAAGTAGCAGGACCTCGGCTGGCCGGATGAGCGCGCTGGCCAGCAGCACCTTGCGCCGCTGCCCGCTGGAGAGCGCCTCCGGGTAAGCGTCGAGGAACCGGATCGGCAGGTTGAGGGCGGCACAGATCTCGGTGATGGCCGCCTCGGGAGCGGTGACGTCATGGGCTCGGGCGAGCAGCGTCAGGTGCTCACCGGCGGTGAGCCCGGTGAGCCAGGCGTCGTCGCCGAGGAGGGCTGCAACCTGCCGCTTCCAGGCAGGCCCGGTGTGGTCTGCCGGTTCGCCGCCGAGCAGCACGCGGCCGGAAAGCGGCGTCTGCCGGCCGGCGATCGTCTGCAGCAGGGTCGATTTGCCGGCCCCGTTCGCCCCGGCCAGCCGGGTGATCGACCCGGGCTGCAGCTGCAGGTCGAGCGGCGGCAGGGCGAATCCGGCCGGGTAGCCGGCGACGAGGCTTTCGATGGTGAGCATCAGCGGCCTGCCGTCAGCGCGGTCCCAGGTTCGGGCGCGGTGCCGCCGTAGTGGGCGGCGAGTTCGGCCAGGCCCTCCTCGATGCTCACCCGCGGCGTCCAGTTGAGGACTTCGCGGGTGCGGCGCTGATCGAACCAGTGGGCGGTTGAGAGCTGTTCGGCGAGGAACCGGGTGAGCGGCGGCTCATCGGCCAGGGTCTCATGCAGGCGGGCGGCGGCCTGCTCCGGCAGCCGGTCGGTCAGCGTCTCCTCAAGATCCCCGGCGAGCTCCCACACCTTCTCCACGACAGTCCCGGCGACCAGCGCAGCCGGCACGGGCACGCTGAGCTTCGGGCGGCGGGCGCCTCCGGCCAGGGCCATCTGGGTCATGAGCTCGCCGACCGGCCGCGGTTGGCCGTTGGTGACGACGAGCGCCTCACCGTGGTGGTGGTCGACGGCGCTGAGCCCGGCGACGATCGCGTCGACGGCATTGGTGATGTAGAGCGTATCGATGAGCGCGGCACCCGTGCCGAGCACCGGCATCCGGCCGGCGCGGGCGCGGTCGATGATCCGCTCGGTCAGCTGCGTGTCCCCTGGCCCCCACATGAGGTGCGGGCGCAGCACGAGCACCCGGAAGTCTTCGCTGTCAGCGGCGAGTGCCAGCAGTTCGCCGTGGGCTTTGGTGCGCGCATACTCACCGCGGGCATGCTCAGGATCGGCCGGGCCGGCCCCGACGCCGACAAGCGAGTCACCGGCATGGGCGACCGAGGGCGAGGAGATGTGCACGAACCGGCTCACGCCTGCATCCTGGGCCGCTGAGAGCAGTGTGCGGGTGCCGGCGATGTTGATCGCCTCGAAATCGGCCGGGTCGCCGGTCATCGAGACCTTCGCCGCCAGGTGGACGACCGCCTCCTGCCCGGCCACCGCCTCGGCGACGGCAGCGGCATCGGTGATCGAGGCGACGATGTCGCGGGCCCCGCCGACCCCCGACGGGCGGCGCTGCAGGGTAGTGACCGTGTGCCCGGCGGACACGAGCGCGGCGGCGACCGAGGAGCCGAGCAGGCCAGATGCGCCGGTGACGAGAATCTTCACTGTTCCTCCTGGTGAGCTGGCTGGCGCGATATGAGCTGGCCGGGCCCGAGGCGGTGGTTACGGTTTGCGGATCGGCTCGCCGCCCAGCACGGCCGCCGCCCAGTCGGCGAGCCGCGAGCGGTCGATCTTCGAGTTGTGGCGGATGTCGGTCGGGAACGACGGGGCGACGAGCACGGCTGCGACATCCGCGCCGGTCGCGGCCGCGACGTGGGTGCGCAGCCGCTGAGCCACCGGCAGCGGAGCCAGGCCGGGGGCCAGGGGTTCGCCGGTGTCCGGGTCGCTGCCGGCGGCCGGTTCGAGCACGAGAACGAGCGCCTGCGTGCCGGTCGGGCCGACGCCGACGGCGGCCGAGCGGAAGACTGCCGGGTCGCGGTCGGTCAGCGCTTCGATCCCGCCGGGGCCCAGCGGGCCGGCCGGAGTGGTGATGATGTGCTGGAGGCGGCCTTCGATCCAGATGCGGCCAGCGGTGTCGATGTGGCCGATGTCGTTGGTGCGGTGCCAGCGCTGCCCGTCGAGCGTGTCGCGGCTGGCCTGCCGGTCGGTCGACCACAGCCGGTCGTAGCCGTCGCGGATGTGTGCGGCGGAGACGACGAACTCGCCGAGCCGCTCCTGGGCGTCCGCTCCGGTGAGCAGCTCCTCGGCAGATTCCCCGGCCGCGTCGATCGGGGCGAGGGCGAAGCGCACCCCGTCGATCGGGGTGCCGACGCACACGCCGCGCGCGGCATGCGCCCCGCGCCGGGCCGCCTCGGGCTGGGCCGCCTCGGGCTGGGCCGCCTCGGCCTCCGCAGCCTCGGCGCCCTCAGATTCGGTACCAGCTGCTTCGGCGGGGCCCTCAGCTTCGGTGCCCTCCGCCTCGGCGGCGGCCACGGCGTGCCGGTCGATATCGGCCAGCAGCAGCCCCTCGGTCATGCCGTAGGGCGAGTGGATCTCGGCGTGCGGGAAGATCTGAGCCACCTGGTCCATGAGCGCCAGCGGCACCGGTGCGCCGGCCGAGAGTGCGAGCTCGACGCCGGCGCAGGCGGCCCGCTGCGCCTCGGTGAGGTCACCGGCGGTTGCGCAGACGTTGGTGTAGGCGGCAGGTGAGGCGAAGACCATCGTGCAGTCGGCCTCGGCGACGGCAGCGGCCAGCGCCGAGGCAGTGAGCGTGCGCGGTTTCGTCACCGACATGTCCGGGGTGACGCTCGTGACGCCGAGGCCGGGGCCGAAGAGCGCGAACGGCGCGAACCCGGCGACCAGGCCGGCGCCCGGGCGCATGTCGAAGGTGCGGGTGAGCACGTCCATGAGGGCGGCGAGCTGGGCGTGGGTGTAGCGCACGCCCTTGGCCGGACCGGTCGATCCGGAGGTGAAGAGCACCGCGGCGAGATCATCGGGGTCCGGGCGGCGCAGGGCTGCTGCGGTCTGCGCAGATTCGGCTCGCCCCGGTGCGGTCTGCCCGGCAGCGGCCTCCCCTGTTGTGGACGCAGTGCCGGCGAGGTGGGCGCGGCCGGCACGGATGAGCTCGGTGAGCGAGGTCTCGACGCCGAGGGTCAGCCGCTCCGGCGCCGGTAGCGCGCTGACGGAGATGCGACGGCCCGGCCAGCCGGCGGTGCGCGCCAGGGTGAGGCCGGGCAGCTCGCCGATGATCCACTGCGGATCCGCCGAGCGGATCGCCCGGGTCATACCGGCCACCCCGAGCCCGGCATCGGCGACGACGACGGTGCCGCCGGCCTTGAGCACGCCGTAGGCGGCGGCCGTGAGATCGTTGCCGGGAGTGACGAGCAGCGAGACCCGGTCGCCGGGTTCGAGCCCGCGCGCCTGCAGGCCCGCCGCGATCCCGTCGACGACGCCGGCCAGCTGCCGCCAGCTCACCGACTGCGGCGGGGACTGGGACATGTCGACCGAGGCGATCGCCTCATCCTCGGCGCGTTCGGCGAGTGCATCGAAGATCATCCGCGTGCCCACGGCGGCGCTTTCCGTTCCCGAGGCGGGGGTCGCCTCCGCGGCATCCGAGCCGGAAACGGCGGCGGGGGCGAACCGGGTGTCGAGCCAGCCGAGGACGATGCTGGCGACATCGGCATCCTCGCTCACGAGGTGGGATGCCTTCTCACAGCGGTGGATATCGGCCTGCGGCAGGCGGTGGCGCAGATCGCGCAGGAACCGCTCGAGGAACACCGGGTCCTTCGGCCCCCACACGAGCAGCGCCGGTACCTGCAGCTCGGCGATGTCCTCGCCTAGCCGCTGCAGCTCCGAATACGACGGATGGGTCTCGACCGCCGGGATGTCGGCGACGAAGGCACCGATTCCGCCGCGCTGCTCCGCGCTGCGGTACGGGGCGCGGAAGGCGTCCTTCTCGGCGTCGGTGAGTGAGCCCTGGGCCAGCGACAGGGTGGTGCGCAGGAACCAGTCGGTGCGCACGGTCGACAGCGGCAGCATCGGCCCGGCCAGCGCGGCCTGCAGGGGCGCAGGGATCGGGGTACCCTCCGGCTGGGCGACCGCGGTGTTGAGGGAAATGACCGCATCGACGCGGTCCTCGTGGCGGGCCGCCCACGTCAGGGACAGCACCCCGCCCCAGTCGTGGCCGAGGGTGACGGTGTGCGCAGTCGGCTGCTCGGCCATGAGCGCCGTGACGACGGCATCGAAGTCGGCGACCCGTTCGGCGATGCGCCGGAAGCCGGGACCGTGGGTGGTTGGGAGGGCATCGTGTGCGAGGCGTTCGGAGAAGCCCATCTCCAGCTGATCCGGGGCGATGATGCGCCAGACCGGACCGGCGCCTCGGGCGCGGTCACCAGCACCAGCCGGACCGGCGCCTCGGGCGCGGTCCAGCGACACGGCGGCGAGGTGCCGCCACAGATACGACCAGGTGGGGTTGCCATGGAGGGCGAGGATCGTGCCGGTGGGCTCCAGGCCGGCAGCCTGCAGCGCCGGCAGCGTGTCGAGGACGTGGAAGGTGCGCTCGCCGTCGACGGTGGGGACCGTCACGAGCCTGGACCACTGCGGATCCCAGCCGGGCAGCTCGCCCGGCAGCGCGGCCGGGCGGGCCGGCAGAGAGCTGGGTCCGGTGAGCGAACCGAGGCCGGACAGTGATCCGAGACCGGGCAGTGATCCGAGACCGGGCAGTCTCACCACTCGATCTCCGTCATCGCCGTGTTGAGACCCGAGCCCACACCCATGCACAGCACGCGGTCGCCGGCGGAGAGCTCCGGGGCCTTGCGGGTGAGCGTGATGGGCAGCGAGGCCGGCCCGACATTGCCGAGCTCCGGATACGAGGTGGGGATCCGGGAGGTGTCGAGGTCGACGGCCTTGGCGATCGCATTGGTGTGGACATCCGAGACCTGGTGCATAACGTAGGCGTCCATGTTCCGCCAGTCCCAGCCGTCGCCGTGGGCGGTGTGCCAGGCGGTGGTGACGAGCTCCATGCCGTTGTCCAACAGGCCCTTGGCATCGGTGAACATGCCGTCGTGATCGCCGACGCACAGCTGGTGGTTCCACGTCGCAGCGCGGGTCACGCCGCCGAGGATCCGGTGGCCCTCCGGGTGCTTGTCGGCCGGTCCCAGCAGGGCTGCCGAGGCGCCGGAGCCCAGGGTCAGAGAGGCGAACTCGTTGAGGTACTCAGCGCGGGTGATCTCCGGGCGCGACAGCCGCTCGATCGTCGACTCCTGCACCCGGGAGGCGTCCTCACCGGCGACGATGAGCGCGTAGTCGAGCTGGCCGGAGTTGATCATCGTGGCAGCCAGGGTCATGCCGTTGACGAACCCGAGGCAGGCGTTGGTGAGATCGAAGTTCATGGCATGCGGCTGCAGCCCGATGCCGTGGTGGACGGACACGGCCACGGAGGGTTCGAGGTTCTCGCGGGTGACCGAGGCGTTGATCATGAGGCCGACGGCATCGGCGTCGATGCCGGTGTCGGCGAGCACCTTGCGGCCGGCCTCGGCGGCACCGGTGGCGAAGTCGGAGGGGTGTTCCCAGTTGCGGCGGGTGTGGACTCCGGCCACACGTTGGAGCAGGCCGGCGGGCAGGCCCAGACGCTTGAGGGTTCCGGCCAGCCGCTCATCGAACGATGCCGAGGTGACCTCGACAGGAGCTGTCACCTCGGCGAGGCCGAGAAGTGCGACGTTGGAGTGCCGGAAAGACGAATTGCCGTTCAAAGAGGGTCCGTTTCAGAAGTCGCCGGTGCAGGAGTCTCCGACTCATCCTAATACCCACGCTGCGAAATTCCTGCACGCACCCGAGCCCTGCCGCCGGCCGTCGCGGCGCCGATTGCGAACCCGCAAGGAAGCTTGTGTCGGGAAATACCCGGGTCGGTTTCTCAGCGTGTGCACAGGTTCGCTCATCCTGTCTATGGTGGAAGCGTGCGACCCAACTCCCGCCCCTTCTGGTTCTGGGCGATCCCGGTCAACATCGTGGTCATCGCCCTCATCGCGATCTTCATCCTCGTCATCGACGAGGCCGATGAGCCGACCCCAGTCGCCGAGCCCTCCCAGCCGGCAGGCCAGGGTGAGGCAGGCGGGCCCGGCGGTGACGCCTCGGGCGCGGGAGGCGAGGACGGTGCAGGTGAGGGCGAGCAGCTCGCCCAGCCGGGCGAGGCCACCCGCGAGGCGGAGGACCCCTTCGCCCTGGGCTACCCCGAGGCGCCGGTTGCGATGGTCGTGTTCACCGACTTCCAGTGCCCGTTCTGCGCCCGGCACTCGGCTGAAACGGAGTCGCAGCTCATCGACGAGTACGTCAACAGCTCGCAGCTGCGCATCGAATGGCGCGATGTGGACTTCTTCGGCGATGACTCCAATCTTGCGGCGCGCGGCGCGTGGGCGGCCGGGCAGCAGCATCGGTACATCGAGTTTCATCAGACGCTCTTCGGTGATGGGGAGGCGCTCGATCCCGAGGATCTGACCCTGGAGAAGCTCACCGAGGTCGCGCAGTCGCTGAATATGGACATCGCGCAGTTCGAGCGCGACATCGAAGCCGATGAGGCCTATCAGCATGTGCACGACAACGTCGATGAGGCCGCGGCTGTCGGCGCCTTCAACACTCCGGCCTTCCTCATCAACGGCGAGCCGCTGTCTGGCGCGCAGCCGCTGGAGGAGTTCGAGAAGGTCATCAAGGCGGCCGCGGAGGACAACCCCTATGAGGGCGGCTCCGGCCAGGGCGGCTCCGGCCAGGGCGGCTCCGGTGAGGGCGGCGGGGGTGCCGGTTCGTGACGATAGGCCTCACTGCCGCGTTCCTCGGCGGGGTGCTCGCGTTGCTGAGCCCGTGCGGGGCGCTGCTCATCCCGGCGTTCTTCGCCTTCACCGTCTCCGGCGGGGCCAAGCTCATTGGCCGCTCGGCGATGTTCCTCATCGGCCTGCTCACGATCCTGCTGCCGATGGGAGCCGGCGCCGGCTTCATCGGCGGGCTGCTGACCGCCCACCGCACGACCGTCATCATGGTCGCGAGCATCCTGCTCATCATCTTCGGGCTGCTGCAGATCTTCGGCCTCGGCTTCGACCTCGGCCGCTTCCTGCCCGAGAGCATGCGCAACCCCGGCAACGGCGGCACCGCCTCACTGCTGAGCGCCTATGTGCTCGGCATCGTCTCCGGGGTCGCCGGGTTCTGCACCGGCCCGATCCTCGGCGCGGTGCTCACGATCGCCGCGACCGGCGGTTCGCCGCTGGTGGGCATGTTCTACCTGTCGGTCTATGCGCTCGGCATCGCGGCGCCGGTGTTCATCATCGCCCTCATCTGGCAGCGCCTGGGCTCAGGCCGGATGCAGTGGCTGCGCGGGAAGACGCTGATGATCGGCGGCCGGCCCTTCCACACCACCTCGCTCATCACCGGCATCATCTTCATCGCGGTGGGCATCATCTTCATGGCCACCAACGGGCTCGTCGGTGCGCCCGAAGTCATCTCCACGGCGACCGCAGCGAAGCTGCAGGAGGCGCTGCTCGCCTTCGACCGCGCGATCCCCGCCTGGGGCAACATCCTCATCGTCGCCGGCGTGCTCATCGCCCTGTGGTTCGCGATCCTCTACCCGCTCACCGCCCCGGGCCGGAAGCTGGGCTTCGACCCCTCCGAGCTGCCGTCGGCCGATGGGGCGCGCACGGCCGCCGACACCTCGGGTGAGGATGCCGCCTCGGGAACCGATGCCCCCGCTGAGGCGACCCCTACCTCGGGCGCGGATGCCGCACCGGAGCCGGCAGGCGCGGGCGAGTTCCTCACCCGCCGCGAGCGCCGGGAAGCCGAGCGGGCCGCCCGCCGCTGATCGGCACGCCGCTGGGCAGAATCGCCGGGCACGCCGCTGGGCAGGCGGAACCGATAGGCTGGTGACAGGTCACATCTTCGGGCCGGTCGCATGCACATCCGGCCCCCGACACGGGAGGTTCAATGTCGAACGCACAGGCTCACACGACGGCGGCGCTGCCGCTGAGCGATCAGCTCGTCCTCGTCACCGGCGGCGGCCGCGGGCTCGGCGCCGCGATCGTCAAGGCCTTCTACCAGGAAGGCGCAGCCCTCGTTATCAACTACCGCCACTCCGCCGACCAGGCCCAGGAGCTCGCTGAGCAGATCCGCGCCCGAGGCGGTCAGGCCCTGGCCGTCGAAGCCGACGTCACCGACTTCCGCCAGGTGGTCGCGATGTTCGAAGCCGCCCGCGAGGAGTTCGGCCGGCCGGTCACGACCGTGGTGAACAACGCCCTCGTCGACTTCTCCTTCAACGGCGATGAGCGCCCGGACGCCGATGAGATCGCCTTCGCCGCCTTCGAGCAGCAGTTCCGCGGCACCGTCGGCGGGGCGATGCATGTCATCCAGGCGGCGATGAATGGGTTCCGCGAGATCGGCTCTGGCCGGGTCGTCAACATCGGCACGAACCTGTTCCAGAATCCGGTCGTGCCGTACCACGACTACACCGCCGCCAAGGCCGCGTTGCTCTCACTCACCCGCACCTACGCCAAGGACCTCGGGCCGCTGGGCGTGCGCGTGAACATGGTCTCCGGCGGGCTGCTGCGCACCACCGACGCCTCCTCGGCCACCCCTGACGAGGTGTTCGATGCGATCGCTGCGAGCACGCCGCTGGGACATGTGACCACGCCGGAGGAGTTCGCCTCGGCGGTGACGTTCTTCGCCTCACCGGCCTCGCGCGCGGTGACCGGCCAGAACCTCGTCGTCGACAACGGCCTCGTGATGGACTGACGCCGGTGGCGAAGCAGGAGCCGGCGGTGGGCGGTGGGGGTGTTGGTGCTGTTGGGGCGGCTGATGGTGCTGGTGATGGCCGGCGCAATGACGATGCAGTGCTGCGGCCCACTGATGCCGCGATCGAGGAGTTCATCGCCGCACTGCCTGAGCGCCGGTAGCCGGAGACGCGGACGCTCATCGAGATGGTGGCCGAGATCTCCGGGCAGCAGGCGGTGCTGTGGGGCGGATCGATCATCGGCTTCGGCCCGCAGCACTACCGATACGCCAGCGGCCGGGAAGGCGAGATGCCGACACTCGGGTTCAGCCCGCGGAAGGCGAAGCTGACGCTGTACTTCTCCGAGGGATTCGACGCCTACCGCGATGACCTGGCCCGCCTGGGCAAGCACACGACGAGTGTGTCCTGCCTCTATGCGAACAAGCTCGCCGACCTCGACCTCGGTGTGCTGCGTGAGATGCTCACCGTTTCGTGGCGGCATCACACGGGTGAGGCTGGACTGGCGAAGCTGTGAGATCGCCGAGCAGAATCCGATCGGTGTGCGCAGACCCGGCCAGCGGTTCTAGTGTGTAGTTGATTCATCAACTACAAGGTCGCCGTGACCGCGACCGAAAGGAGCCCACGCACGTGACACGCATCGGAGTCATCGCCGGCAGCAGCCGCCCCGGAGCCCTCAACCCGCAGGTCGTCGACTGGATCTCCCAGCAGCTCACCAACCGCGGTGTTGAGTTCGAGGTCGTCAACTTCATGGACTTCGGCCTGCCGCTGCTGGACGAGGAGATCCCGTCGGGCGCGCACAACTACCAGAACGCGCACACGAAGAAATGGGCCGCCGCCATCGCGCCGTTCGATGCCTACATCGTCGTCACCCCGGAGTACAACCACTCCATTCCCGGGGCACTCAAGAACGCGCTGGACTATGTGGCCGTCGAGTTCGCCAACAAGCCCATCGCCTTCTCCAGCTACGGCGCAGACAAGGGTGTGCGGGCCGTCGAGGCATGGCGCCTGGTCTTCTCGAACCACCGCGCCGCCACCGTCCGGCACACGGCGTCGTTCTCGATCTTCACCGACTTCGCTGACGGTGTCTTCGCCCCGACCGAGGTGTCGGTGCAGCCGTTCGGTTCGATGCTCGCTGACCTGCTGGCCTGGTCGGAGGGCTTCAAGCTCGTGCGCGCGAAAGCTGCATAAGTCTCAGGGGGTGCGCGGGCCCAAGGGGGTGCGCGAGCCTCACAGTTGCGCGGGCTTAGCCTTGATCCACCGATGTAAGTAGCCGGATCGAGCCGCGTGTGGAATGGAAATGCCCCTCCTGAACTGGGAAAATGGTGATGTTGTAAGTCAACATTCCCGGCC
>NZ_JBHMAU010000100.1:0-1905 GCF_042429315.1 Brevibacterium otitidis
CCATCTCATGGAACCGGCCCAAGGAGGTGCACCTGGGCCTGGCCGACCCCACCACCCCGACATTCAAAACCAAGGAAATCCTGCCAACTACTTGACGCGGGACAAAGCAAAGAACGCGCCACCGACACAAGCGGCCTCATCCTCATGGGAGTACGCCTCTACAACACCACCACCGGACGCTTCACCAGCCCCGACCCCGAAGAAGGAGGATCCCCCACCCCCTACGCCTACCCCACCGACCCCATCAACAACACCGACCTCGACGGAAAACGATGGACAAAGCGCGCAAAGAAGTGGGCGAAAAGGGCATGGGGGTATAGCGGCAAAGCCGCGCGATGGTTGACGAACTCAAAATGGGGAAAGCGAATTGAAGCCGGATGTGCAGTCGCTGGGTATTTCAAGCCAATCGGAGCCGCGTGTGGCATCGCATATACGTTAGCTTACTCCAGGCAGAGGAAGTGGGGAAAGGCAGCGGAATCTGCGGCGTTTGCAGTGACAGGAGTATACGCGGGTCGAGTTACACGAGGATTGATGAAACGAGGTCTCCGTAAAGCGTATCCAAAAGCGTACTATAAACGGCCGCGGCGCCACGTCAGAATTGCCTACCGAGCCGGACGGTCTGTCAAGAACTATGTCTGGGTGATTGGTGTCGCAAACAACGCCAGAAGTAACCGTAATTGGCGCGCGTTGTGATTGAAAGCGCAGGTAGGCCAGTCAACGCACAGACCAAGGCTCCGCCTACGGTTTTGACTATTGCCTCGTCTTGGAGGGTCGCTTTAAGGCTTCTTGCCATTTACTTTCCAATTCTCGGATCACTGTTGGGCGTAGCTAGTATAGGAGGGGGAGGAGACTATTTTTCGACAAATGAGCTCTGGGTGGCTTTCCTACTAACCGAAGGCTTCGCTCTGATCACCTGCGTAATCGTTACGCTCGCGATGTCGGCCAAATACATTCACTTCAACTGTCGCGGGATACGCGTCCGACTCAATGGTTCGACCGTGGTCGTATCGAAGCACAGAGCTCCCGATCAAACGCACGTGCTCGGTTCGCGAGAGATCCTGATGGCACTGCCACCGCGGTGGCCGGAATACTGGGTTGGAACTGAACTGCCAGAATTTACCCAGATATATATCATCGCACGGCAATCGGACGGCCGGAAGTCCATTGTTCATTTGGGCCAGGTCGTGTTGTACGGATCGCTGTATCGTCGCTGGCTTAGTCGGAATTCGCAAGTGATAGAAGCCCTCGATCTCAGTATCTCAAACTACGGCTTCAACGAGTTTCCGAATTGGCGTCCCGTGTACGATTACGGCAATCCGAAGCCTAAGGCCTGGAAAGCTGTTTCAAGATTCGTTTACGACGAATTCATCGATTGAGCTGCGGGCACCTGACTTGGCTCACGGTTGTCTTGCTTTCGGTGCTTCGGTTCCGTGACCTTGAGCTTTGCTTGTGATTTCGGGCTCATTGTAATTGAGAGTGTAGAACCGGTCTGAAGCCGCCGGACTCGAGCAGACATCTCGCGATGTAGTGCGTGAGGTTGCGGAACCCCAGCGCTGAGCCCCGTAGGTGTTCGAGCCTGCCATTGATCGCTTCAGTAGGCCCGTTCGACGTTCCCGGTCGGGTGAAGAACGCCAGGACATCAGCAGCCTGACTTGGCTCAAATTAGTTAGGTTTGATCGTGGCGTAGGGCGCTGACTGCACACCGACTTCAGCAAGAGTTTCGATTGATTCGAACTTCGAGCCAGGATGAATGGATCGCCCCGAGTTTGGTGGAGAGTTCATAGCGGTATGCCAGTCACTACTGGCCGACTGGTTTCAGTGTAGTAGTGTTCCTCGAACTGCGCTGGAGCGAGGTCTCCGCAGTGCGAATGGGGGCGGGTGTGGTTATACCAATGCACCCATTCC
>NZ_JBHMAU010000101.1:0-2039 GCF_042429315.1 Brevibacterium otitidis
CCACGAACTGGAAACAAGCCCTGGCCCAGCTCGCTGTGGCCTTCCCCGACCGCATGGAACCCTACCTGTGAAAACCGCCCCATACACACTCAAGTTGACAAGCCCATCGCTCCTTCCCGATCCCAGATCAGTGTCTTGGGCACCGCCGCGATCAGCTGCCACATCTCAGCCAGCATATCCCCGGACTGCCGCGATGGCAGCATCACCGCAGTCAGGAACCGTGAGAACGTCAACCTCACTCACCAGCACCGGGAACATCAGCACGTTACCCATGCCCGTCGGGGTTCTAGGTTCGGGTAACCACAGATCCATCTGAGCCACCTGACCGGGCTCGTGCACCAGCCGATCAGCAGGATCGACCCCGACGTACTCCGGGCGGATCACCCGCAACCGATCCTTCAGCACCGTCAACGAATGCGTGAACCCGATCCGTTCAGCGATCACCGTCGCCGGCATCGTGGGATAATCCCGCAGCAGCTTGCGGATCTCAGACTCATACGCATCCACCACCGACCCGGAGCTTGCTCGAATGTACCGCGGCAGCGCCGCCGAGGCCCACGCCGAACGCACTATGTTCCGCGCCACCCCCAACCGGCGTGAACTCCTTGATCGGAACACCCTCAGCAATGTGCAACCGGCGTATCTCAGCCCAATTCTCCATCGAAATCATGCCTCCTAGCATGTGCGACAGGGGTCAATTTTCACCCGTCGCCTAGGGGTCAGTATTCACGCGTCGTTGACACTCCTCGGCACTCGAACCAGTACTCAGGAAGGACACACCGTGAACACGACCACCAACATCGCTGATGAACTGCGCCGTGAACTCACCGCCCGGGCCTTGCGCCTGTGGGACAACGGCGTCTCACCCCTCACACCACGCCAGGGAAGCATGCTCTCCAAGACGATCAGTCTGTGGATCGATGAGGACCTGGCCGATGCGCTGTCGAACGAGCCCACGTTCGACATCCCGTGGAACGAGCGCGGGCTGTTCGCGTTCGTGGACGACATGGCGCTGGTCACGATCGGCGACGGTGTGAAGCCATTCATCCGACAGACCCAGCGGGCTTGCCGTACGATCCTGGAATGCCTGGACCGGGGCGAGACGCCGTTGAACCGCCGCGAGATGGCTCGGACGCAAGCATCATGGATCTACTGATCTGGCGCGCGGCGATGCTGGAAAGCTTCAAGGACATGGACGAGAACCCCGAGTTCGTAGAGCACGTGCCCAAGCGCCCCGGTGACCACGAGTGGGACGAGCTGATCGACGATTTCAATGAGCTGGTCGCAGATCGCCCAGTCATCGCTGCGGTGAGCTATGGGGACGAGGAGAAGGTCGTCGCAGCCGTGCGGGAGCACCCCGCTTACACATGGTTCTCCCCGGGCCGCTGATAGCCCTCCGAGACGACATCACCCCGGTGGAGTAGATCCGCCGGGGTGATGCTGTGTTAGAAGCTGAATGAGCCCTGTCCGTACTCTCGTTCAACCGTCTTCGGCACCTTCTTCTGTTCAGGAGAGGGTTTGGGAAGCTCGTCTGCATTGAACAACTCAGAGGCCACGATCTCTTCAAGCAGTTCTTGCTGATGCTCACGCAGCTCGACCGTTCGAGTGAGAACACGAAGCAGGTCAAGCAGTTCGTCGTTCCATTCGTCCTCCCACTCGGTTGGGCGAATTCGGTCGAGCGGGGTGGCGCCTTTGCCAGCGGCTCGACCAATACCCTTCTGCGTGCGCGCCCCTAGCCACTTGTCGAGGACATTCATGCCGGAGACGTTGAAGTCCCACACCTCAGGACGCACTCCCTTGATGAGCCCGGTTCCTATGTATAGGTGTTGAGCTGCACGGTCGTAGGTGATCGATTTCATCGAGTAGGGCAGCTCTGTTACTGGCTCTTCCCATGAGATGCTCGGGACCCTCGGGACCTTACCGGCGGGGCGGTCCTCCTGACTTGCACAGGTTGGCGGGGTTTTCGGAGCTTTTGGTTTGTTTGTGCTGGTCAGCGAGTCGGGCTCGGTCGTGGTGGGTGACTAATATGGGGGTATGAA
>NZ_JBHMAU010000102.1:0-2185 GCF_042429315.1 Brevibacterium otitidis
CATCTCATGGAACCGGCCCAAGGAGGTGCACCTGGGCCTGGCCGACCCCACCACCCCGACATTCAAAACCAAGGAAATCCTGCCAACTACTTGACGCGGGACATGGGTACCTTTCTCTGCGATGGTGCCTTCGGAAGTGAGCATCACGATCTGGTCGGCGTTCAGGATGGTCTGGAGCCGGTGCGCGACGACGATGACTGTTCGGCCCCGGCTGACGTGGGTGATGGCGTCTTGAACGGCTTCTTCGTTGGTCGCGTCGAGGGAAGCAGTAGCTTCGTCGAGCAGGACGACCGGCGCGTCTTTCAGCAGTGCGCGGGCGATGGAGACGCGTTGGCGTTCACCACCGGAAAGATTGCTACCGCCCTCACCCACGCGAGTCTCCCATCCATCAGGTAAGCGCTCGACGATCTCGTCTACCCTCGCCAGTCGGGCTGCCTCGATCGCCTCCTCACGAGTGGCATCAGGGCGGCCGAGCCAGATGTTGGCGAGAATCGTATCGTCGAACAGGTAGACGTCTTGGAACACGGGTGCGATGCGGCTGGCGACGTGGTCGGTGCCGAACTCAGGCAACGGTACGCCGCCAAGCAGCACCCGGCCCTGGTCCGGGTCGTAGAAGCGGGCGATGAGTCGGGTGAGGGTGGTCTTGCCCGATCCGGACGGCCCCACGATCGCCGTGGTGGTCCCGTCGGGCACCTCGAAGGAGATCCCGCGGACAACCGGGGTCTCACCGTAGCTGAAGGTGACGTCTTCGACCCGGATCGACGAGTCGTCCGGGGTTTTCGGGGTTGCGGGTTCGGGGAGGGTGGGCGTGTCGATGAGGGCTTGGATGGCTTCGAGCGTGTTGCGGGCCATGCCGACGCCGCTGGAGAGCGCGGCGGCGTTGGTGATCGGTTCGGTGAACCGGACACCGAGGACGAGCAGCGCGATCAGGATCGGGGCGTCGAGGCTCCCGCCGAGGACGAGGAAGGTGCCGACGATCAGCACGAGGATCAGCGCGAGCTGCACGATGACGGCGAACACGCTCAGCCCGCCGACGCTGAGGAGGTTGTTGCGTCTCTTCACCTGGTACTGGTCGGCCAGGGCCGTCTCGATGAGGCGCTGGGCGATGCTGCCGCGGCCGGCGGTGCGGATCGCGGGCTGGGTCTGGGCGAACTCGATCAGCCGGGCCGAGGCGCGGGCGACGGTCGCGTTCTGGTCGGCGTCGATGCGTTTGAGCATGCCTGACATGCGCCGGTAGGCGAACCACATCACCGGGGAGAACACCGCGAGAGTGAGCGCGATCCGCCAGTCGATGACGAGTGTGCCGGCGATGACGGTCGCGGGGACGAGGAAGGCGTGCACGATCGGTCGCAGGATTGCGTACGGGGCAGAGGCGGCGAAGATCACGCCGCGGGTGGCAAGTTCAGAGGCGCCGCCACTGCGTTCGGACCCGAACCAGCCCAAGGGCAGTTCGACGAGCCGGTCGCCGATGCGGTCTTCCAGGGAGGACAGCACTTGGACTGCGGAGCGTTGCCCGAGGACGCTCGACCACCAGGTCGCGGCGATATACAGGACCCCGACCCCGACGAGGGCGAGCCACCACGTCCACACCTCCTGGGAGGTGGCGGTGCCGTTCGGGATGCCGAACACGGCCTGCAGGAAGGGGACGAGCAGCACGAAGGCGAAGCCTTGCAGGAGGCCGGTGACCACGATCAAGGTCAGGAGCGTGCGGAGCATGCCGCGGGCGGTGTCGTTGGACAGGTGTAGCAGCAGACGGATCACGGGCGTGCCACCTTTCGTGCGTTCTCGTAGGTCTCCCACAGAGATTGGTACAGGCCGCCGGCCCGGTTGAGCTCGGCGTGGGTGCCGGACTCGACGATCCGGCCCTTGTCGAGTACGAGAAGCTGGTCGACATTGGTGATGGTGTGCAGCCGGTGGGCGATCACGATGACCGTGCGCCCGACGGCCAGCTCGGACAGGGCCTGCTGGATCGCGGCTTCGGAGTCCGGGTCGGCGAACGCGGTCGCTTCGTCGAGCACGAGGATCGGGGCGTCGGTGAGCAGGCCGCGCGCGATCGCGAGGCGCTGCTGTTCACCGCCAGAAAAGTGGCTCTACTGACTGATCCGTGGGTGGTTGAGCGTGCCTGAGACGTGAGCACGCCGTCCTCCGCGTAGGTTTCTGAACAGTCACGAAACAGGAACCAGGG
>NZ_JBHMAU010000103.1:0-2835 GCF_042429315.1 Brevibacterium otitidis
ATCCTGGCTCGAAGTTCGAATCAATCGAAACTCTTGCTGAAGTCGGTGTGCAGTCAGCGTCCTACGCCACGATCAAACCTGACTAATTTGAGCCAAGTCAGGTTAGACTGAACGCACGCTCACTTATCGAACGATCGAGGTAGTTCTTATGGATCATCTGCTCAGCCCGGAAGAGCTCGATTTCGCCCATCAGATGCGCGAGTTCTTCCGCACCGAAATCCCCGAGGAAATCCGCTACCGCCAGGCCATCGGCCAGGAGCTGTCCAAAGAGGACATCGTCACCAGCCAGCGCATCCTCAACAAGCACGGCTACGCGGTGCCGAACTGGCCGGTCGAATGGGGCGGCCAGGACTGGACGCCCGTGCAGCGCCACATCTGGCTCGAAGAGATGCAGCTGGCCTCCGTGCCGACCCCGCTGCCGTTCAACACCGCGATGGTCGGCCCAGTGATCGCGACATTCGGCACCCAGGAGCTCAAGGAGCGCTTCCTGCCGGCCACCGCCAACATCGACATCTGGTGGTCCCAGGGCTTCTCCGAGCCCAATGCCGGCTCCGACCTCGCCTCGGTCAAGACCTCAGCGGTGCGCAAGGGCGATGTCTACATCGTCAACGGCCAGAAGACCTGGACGACGCTCGGCCAGTACGGCGACTGGATCTTCAACCTCGTGCGCACCGACCCGGATGCCAAGAAGCAGGCCGGCATCTCGTTCCTGCTCATCGACATGAAGTCCCCCGGTGTCACCGTCCGCCCGATCGAGCTCATCGACGGCGGCCACGAGGTCAACGAGGTGTTCTTCGACAACGTCGAGGTCCCCGTCGAGAATCTCGTCGGCGAAGAGAACAAGGGCTGGACGTACGCGAAGTTCCTGCTCGGCAACGAGCGCACCGGCATCGCCCGGATCGGCGATTCGAAGGTCGCACTGGCCCGTGTCAAGGCCTACGCCGCGGCCACCAAGACCTCTCGCGGCACGCTGCTCGACGATCCGCTGTTCGCCGCGCGTCTGACGAAGGTCGAAGCCGAGCTCACCGCTCTGGAATTCACGCAGCTGCGGATCCTGTCGACCCAGGTCGCAGGCGATGACAAGCCGGATCCGCGCTCCTCGGTGCTCAAGCTGCGCGGCTCGATGATCCAGCAGGACATCTCCGAGCTCATGATGGACGTCCTCGGCCCGCAGGGCATCGACTTCGTCAACAGCCGCGAGGTGCCCACCGGCTTCACAACCCTGCCCCCGGGTGCTGTCGATGCCGGCCCGCACTACTACAACTACCGCAAGGTCACCATCTACGGCGGCTCCTCGGAAGTCCAGCGCTCGATCATCTCGAAGGCTCTGCTCGGACTCTGATCCGCAGGCTCGACTCTTTCACCACTAGGAGAACTCAATGGATCTCGAACTCACAGACGTCCAGCAGGAGCTTGCCTCGACCGTCGGCCGCCTGCTCGCCACCAAATACGATGCCGCCACCCGCGACGAGGTGCTCGCCTCCGAGTCCGGCTACAGCGCGGACATGTGGAACCAGTTCGCTGAGATCGGCCTGCTCGGCCTGCCGATCGACGAGGACTACGACGGCGCCGGCATGGGCTTTGCCGAAGTCGCCGTCGTCATGGAGCAGTTCGGCCGCGCCCTGACCTTAGAGCCGTACCTGGCCACCGTCGTGCTCGGCGCCGGGCTCATCACCGCCGTCGGCACCGATGAGCAGAAGTCGGAGCTGCTGCCCGGCGTGGCCGCCGGTGAGACGAAGCTGGCGTTCGCCGCCTACGAACCGGCCGGACGCTACGATCTCACCCACCCAGGCACCACCGCCTCGGTCTCGGAGTCCGGCGTGACGCTGACCGGCGAGAAGTCCGGTGTGCTCGGACTCGGGGCCGCCGACCGGCTCATCGTCTCGGCCGCCGTCGATGGCGGGGTTGGCCTGTTCCTCGTCGACCCGGCAGCCGAGGGTGTGACGATCGACGTGCGCACTCAGGCCGATGGCCACCGGGCCGGCTCAGTGCTCTTCGACAGCGCCCCGGCCACCCGCCTGGGCGAAGGGGATGCGACCGAGGCGATCGGCGAGATCATCGACACCGCCAACGCCGCCCTGTGTGCCGAGGCCGTCGGTGCGATGGAGGCCTCGCTGAAGATGACCGCGGAATACCTGCACACCCGCGAGCAGTTCGGCTTCCCGATCGGCCGCAACCAGGTCCTGCAACACCGGGCAGCCGACCTGTACGCCACGCTCGAATACGCCAAGAGCATGGCCCTGTACGCCAAGCTCGCCGTCATCGAGAACAACCCGCAGACCCGTCACCGGGACGTCATCGCAGCCAAGCTCGTCATCGACGACGCCTGCCGGCACATCAGCCAGGAGGCGATCCAGATGCACGGCGGCATCGGCATGACGATGGAATACCCGATCGGCCACTACGCCAAGCGGCTGACGGTCATCCCCCGCACCTTCGACGAAGCCGACGCACTGACCGCCGAGCTTGCCGAGATGGGCGGGCTCATCGAAGCCCGCGCAGCCGACCTGCAGGCCGGCTGAGACCGCGGGCGGCAGACCGAGACTCCCTGCCTGACCCGCGCACTCCCCTGAACCGACCCCGAGGTGGTGAGCACCGCCTCGGGGTCGGTTGCTGTTGACCGACGACGGGCACGGTGGCTGCCGGCGGTGACTTCGGTTAGGTTGAGGAGTGCACTGCGCTGCCGCCAGTGATGACCCGCTGAAGGAACCGCGATGACCCTGCCCCGGATTTCTGGCTCTACTGACTGATCCGTGGGTCTTCAGCGGCCGGGCAGGAGGGGGCGGTGGCCTCCGAGTGTGAGCATGGCGAGGCCGATCAGGGGCTCGGGTGAGC
>NZ_JBHMAU010000104.1:0-2959 GCF_042429315.1 Brevibacterium otitidis
ATTGTTTGGTTTTCTCTTGTCTTTTTCTTTGGTTTTCGGCTGGGGTTTTGTTTTTCATTTTTTTATGGAGAGTTTGATCCTGGCTCAGGACGAACGCTGGCGGCGTGCTTAACACATGCAAGTCGAACGCTGAAGCACTGTGCTTGCACGGTGTGGATGAGTGGCGAACGGGTGAGTAACACGTGAGTAACCTGCCCCTGACTTCGGGATAAGCTTGGGAAACTGGGTCTAATACCGGATGTGACTACTGGCCGCATGGTCTGGTGGTGGAAAGGGTTTTACTGGTTGGGGATGGACTCGCGGCCTATCAGTTTGTTGGTGGGGTAGTGGCCTACCAAGACGACGACGGGTAGCCGGCCTGAGAGGGCGACCGGCCACACTGGGACTGAGACACGGCCCAGACTCCTACGGGAGGCAGCAGTGGGGAATATTGCACAATGGGGGGAACCCTGATGCAGCGACGCCGCGTGCGGGATGACGGCCTTCGGGTTGTAAACCGCTTTCAGTAGGGAAGAAGCGAAAGTGACGGTACCTGCAGAAGAAGTACCGGCTAACTACGTGCCAGCAGCCGCGGTAATACGTAGGGTACAAGCGTTGTCCGGAATTATTGGGCGTAAAGAGCTCGTAGGTGGTTGGTCGCGTCTGCTGTGGAAACGCAACGCTTAACGTTGCGCGTGCAGTGGGTACGGGCTGACTAGAGTGCAGTAGGGGAGTCTGGAATTCCTGGTGTAGCGGTGAAATGCGCAGATATCAGGAGGAACACCGGTGGCGAAGGCGGGACTCTGGGCTGTAACTGACGCTGAGGAGCGAAAGCATGGGGAGCGAACAGGATTAGATACCCTGGTAGTCCATGCCGTAAACGTTGGGAACTAGGTGTGGGGTCCGTTCCACGGATTCCGTGCCGGAGCTAACGCATTAAGTTCCCCGCCTGGGGAGTACGGCCGCAAGGCTAAAACTCAAAGGAATTGACGGGGGCCCGCACAAGCGGCGGAGCATGCGGATTAATTCGATGCAACGCGAAGAACCTTACCAAGGCTTGACATACACTGGAATCGGCTAGAGATAGTCGCGTCTTCGGACTGGTGTACAGGTGGTGCATGGTTGTCGTCAGCTCGTGTCGTGAGATGTTGGGTTAAGTCCCGCAACGAGCGCAACCCTCGTTCTATGTTGCCAGCACGTGATGGTGGGAACTCATGGAAGACTGCCGGGGTCAACTCGGAGGAAGGTGGGGATGACGTCAAATCATCATGCCCTTTATGTCTTGGGCTTCACGCATGCTACAATGGCCGGTACAAAGGGTGGCGATACTGTGAGGTGGAGCGAATCCCAGAAAGCCGGTCTCAGTTCGGATCGTAGTCTGCAACTCGACTACGTGAAGTCGGAGTCGCTAGTAATCGCAGATCAGCAACGCTGCGGTGAATACGTTCCCGGGCCTTGTACACACCGCCCGTCAAGTCACGAAAGTCGGTAACACCCGAAGCCGGTGGCCTAACCTTTTTGGGGGGAGCCGTCGAAGGTGGGACTGGTGATTGGGACCAAGTCGTAACAAGGTAGCCGTACCGGAAGGTGCGGCTGGATCACCTCCTTTCTAAGGAGCTAACACTTTTGTCGTGTTGCCACGTGCAGGCCGTGTGTGTCTGTGGTGGTTGCTCATGGGTGGAACATCGCAAAGACTTCCTGTTGGTGACAGGCCGCCGTTGTGGTTTGTTGTTGGTGGGGCGAACACGTTGTTGGGTCCTGGGAGAACAGGCCGGCAGCCCGTGTGGGTTGTGGTTGTTTTTCTGGTTTCTGGCCCTGCATGCTGCGCCAGTGGTTGCTGGTGGTGGGTGTGGGTGTCTGGGTGTTGTTGTGTAAGTGGATAGTGGACGCGAGCATCTGGGGAAGCACCGTTGTGTGGTGTTTCTTCTGTTGTGATTTTGTTTTTGTTGTGTTTCTTGTGTTATCCGACTCGTGCATGGCTGCGTGCCGTTTTTGTGGTGTGTGGTTGTGTGTGAGTGTTCAAGAGCGCATGGTGGATGCCTTGGCATCAGGAGCCGATGAAGGACGTGGTAACCTGCGATAAGCCTCGGGGAGTTGGTAAACGAACGGTGATCCGAGGGTGTCCGAATGGGGTAACCCCGCGGCATGTTGTGTGTCGTGACCCGCATCTGAATATATAGGGTGTGTGGGGGGAACGTGGGGAAGTGAAACATCTCAGTACCTGCAGGAAGAGAAAATAATAATGATTCCGTTAGTAGTGGCGAGCGAACGCGGATGAGCCTAAACCGTATGTGTGTCAAGCGTGTAGGTTTTGCATGTGCGGTGTTGTGGGGCCGTTGGTGACCTTCTACATGGGGTCGGGCGAGTGTTGGTGTGTGTAGTCGAATGGCCTGGGATGGTCGACCGGAGTGGGTGAGAGTCCCGTAGATGAAACATGTGCCTGCTTGTCTCAGTGTGTGCCCGAGTAGCACGGGACTCGTGTAATCCAGTGTGAATCTGCCAGGACCACCTGGTAAGGCTAAATACTCCCTGGTGACCGATAGCGGATAGTACCGTGAGGGAATGGTGAAAAGTACCCCGGGAGGGGAGTGAAATAGTACCTGAAACCATGTGCTTACAATCCGTCAGAGCCCTCTTTGTTGGGGTGATGGCGTGCCTTTTGAAGAATGAGCCTGCGAGTTAGTGGTATGTAGCGAGGTTAACCCGGGTGGGGTAGCCGTAGCGAAAGCGAGTCCGAATAGGGCGGTTGAGTTGCATGTCCTAGACCCGAAGCGGAGTGATCTAGCCATGGGCAGGGTGAAGCGTCGGTAAGACGACGTGGAGGCCCGCACCCACTTCAGTTGAAAATGGAGGGGATGACCTGTGGTTAGGGGTGAAAGGCCAATCAAACTCTGTGATAGCTGGTTCTCCCCGAAATGCATTTAGGTGCAGCGTCGCGTGTTGCTTTCTGGAGGTAGAGCTACTGGATGGCTGATGGGCC
>NZ_JBHMAU010000105.1:0-3050 GCF_042429315.1 Brevibacterium otitidis
ATTCTAGACACCATGTAGTTACCCACGAGCGAACCGCGCAACACGCTGACCAGCGCAAACAGTTCCAGACGCGAAGAAAACCCCAAAAATTGTGGAAGTCAGGTCAGACCGACGCTGTCGACGCCGTCGTCGACATTTTCGCCGGGCAACCAAAGCATGACGGGATCTCCTACCGGATCGACCCGGGCAGGGTTCGGCCGAAGACCGCGCCGGCGCTCTTCGAGGTCCAGGAACGCCCCGACGCGGGCCTGCGCAATGCCGAGATCGCACTGTCGAGCACCCAGCTGTTGGAAAACGTTCACGCCGTCCAGCGGTCGCGCAACCTCCCGCTGTCGAAGTCGCTCGCCACCAGCGCTGCCGCGCCAGGAGCCCCAAACCTTGACGTCGAGATGGAGACCGGAACCGGCAAGACCTACGTGTACATCAAGACGATCATGGAACTGCACAAGCGGTACGGATGGTCGAAGTACATCGTGGTGGTGCCGTCGGTGGCGATCCGCGAAGGTGTGAAGAAGTCCTTTGATGTCACCGCAGACCACTTCCAGCAGATCTACGGCACGAAGCCGCGCTCGTTTATCTACAACTCCTCCCAACTGCATGAGCTGGAACGGTTCAGCTCCGATGCCGGCGTGCAGGTCATGATCATCAACATCCAGGCATTCAACTCGACCGGCAAGGACAACCGCCGGATCTACGACGAACTCGACGACTTCCAGTCTCGCCGCCCGATCGACGTCATCAGCGCCAACCGCCCGATCGTAATCGTCGACGAGCCACAGAAGATCGGAGCACCGAAATCCCTGGCAGCACTTGCCCGATTCAACGGCCTCATGATGCTGCGGTACTCCGCTACACACAAAGTGGAGCACACCAAGGTGCACCGACTCGACGCCGTCGACGCTTACAATCAGAAGCTCGTCAAGAAGATCGCGGTGCGCGGGATCAAAGTGAAGGGCCTCGCCGGGTCGACGGCCTACCTCTACCTTGACGCGATCGAGATCTCAAAGGGAGCCAAACCGCGCGCAAGGGTCGAAATCGAAGTGCAAACCGCGTCGACTATCAAACGGCAGGTCAAGCGCCTTGATCTCGGCGCCAACCTGCACGACATCTCCAACGGAATCGAGGCGTACAAGGGCCTCTTCATCACCGAGATCGATGCCAACCGCGACGTCATCGAACTGAGCAATGGCGACGTCGTCACCGCCGGTCAGCTCGCCGGCCGAGACGTCACCGAAGATACCAAGCGCCGGATCCAGATTCGCGAAGTTGTGCGCGCCCACCTGGAGAAGGAGCGCGAACTCTTCAGCCAGGGAGTGAAAGTGCTCTCGCTCTTCTTCATCGACGAGGTAGCGAAGTACCGCGACTACGACCGCGACGACACCCTCGGCGACTACGCCCGGATCTTCGAGGAGGAGTACACGTCAATCCGTGACGAGGTGCTGGGTGAGCTCGACCTCGACGAAGCCGCTGAGGCATACCGGACCTATTTGCGTCGCGACGACGTGCGCCAGGTCCACGAGGGGTACTTCTCCATCGACAAAAGGACCAAACAGCAGGTCGACGGCAAGGTGTCCGGACGCGGCGACGACAAGGGGCAGTCAACCGACAGCGATGCCTACGACCTTATCCTCAAGAACAAGGAGCGCCTTCTGTCCCTCGCCGAGCCGGTACGGTTCGTCTTCTCACACTCCGCACTACGTGAAGGCTGGGACAACCCGAACGTGTTCGTGATGGGCATGCTCAAGAAAAGCGACAACACGGTCTCCCGCCGACAGGAGATCGGGCGTGGCCTCCGCTTGGCCGTCGACCAACACGGAGAGCGGATGGACAACCCTGTGACGGTGCACGAGATCAACGAGCTGACCGTCGTCACCGACGAGTCCTATACCGACTTCGTCACCGGACTCCAGCGCGAGATCGCCGAGTCTCTCGCCGCACGCCCCCGGAAAGCGAGCCCGACGTTCTTCGTCGGCAAGACCATCCAAACGCCGTCGGGTGAGATCGTGGTCGACGACGGCATCGCGAGCGCGCTCTACAAGTACCTGGTCAAGAACGACTACGTGAACGATGACGACACCATCTCCGAGACCTACAAGCAGGCCAAAGAGGAGGGCGTCCGCGCCGCAGCAACGTCTGAGATCCTCAAGCCCGTCATCGACTTCGTCTGGCCGTTGATCGACATGTTGTACCTCAACCTGCCCCAGCCCATCGACGACCGCAAACCGAAGAAGATCCCGCTCAACGAAGCCAACTTCGCCCGCAAGGAATTCCAGGCGCTCTGGGGCCGAATCAACCACCGCGCCGTGTACCAGGTGGACTTCGACTCCAAGGAACTGATCGGCAAAGCCATCGAGCACCTCGACAAGCACCTCAACGTCGCCGCCCTGCAGTATGTCGTGCAGGCAGGTAGGCAACATGATCAACTCGAAGCCGACGACCTCACCACCGGGGCCGGATTCTCCGTGCAAGCCACCCAGACCCACACGGAAACCAAGAGCTCCGGGTCGCAGGTGAAGTACGACCTGCTCGGTGAGATCACCGAGAAGACCCAGCTCACGCGTCGCACGGCAGCTGCCATTCTGCGCGGAATCACACCAGCGACCTTCGCCAAGTTCCGCCAGAACCCAGAGCAGTTCATCACCGAGGCAGCCCGTCTCATCAACGAACAGAAGGCCTCGGTGATCGTGGAGCACCTCACTTACGACACCCTCGAAGACCGTTTCGACTCCGCGATCTTCACCGAGAACCAGACGGCCCAGGACTTCTCCAAAGCAGGCGGCAAGCTCGCCAAGCACGTCTACGACTACGTCGTCACCGACTCGAAAGTTGAGAGAGAGTTCGTCACCGAACTCGACACCAGCCATGAGATCGCCGTGTACGCGAAACTTCCGCGCGGATTCTTCATCCCCACCCCTGTCGGGGACTACAACCCGGACTGGGCGATCGCCCTGAGTTGCACAGGTTTAGTTACCCTTGCGCTGGTTCGGTCGGTGGTGTCTGAGGGCGTCGAGGATTGTGGTGGTCTCGGCTGGGATTTCTGGGGTGAAGGT
>NZ_JBHMAU010000106.1:0-4003 GCF_042429315.1 Brevibacterium otitidis
AAGCCCGGTTGGGTCGATTGACACCAATCGAGTACGAAGCAATCATAGAGTCACCTGCCCTCGCAGCGTGACAATCAAACTGTCACCAATCCCTGCATCAGTCCCAAGAGCCAGCAAATCCCGCTAACTCGGGTGTCCACTAATCGAGGGTAACCTCACAACATGGCTTAGGAGGCAGGCGGCGAATCGCAGTTGCGGCGCTTGGTCAGGTGCCAGGACCTGCACGACGGGCACTCATAAATCCGCAACGGACCGGCGTACCGAGACCTCATTACCGCCACGCGCACTGCATCACCATAGTCTTCGTACTGTAGCTTTCCAGTCTCGCCACATTGAACGCGGGATACTGGCCGTGGCCTCTTCCTTCTCTGGCGGCCGCTCATGCCTCAAATCCTTATAGTCAACGAGTTTGATATATGACCCGAACTACTCGCTCTCGCAGTTGATCGTGATGTATAAGGAGCCCCGGTTGCCTGCTCATGTTTTGGTCGCCTGAGGACACGTAAGTATATGGACCGCGGTCGCAACCGTTTCCCGTGCAAAATGATCGTCGACAGGTAAACCTGTAGGTAGAAGCAGCCGGGACAGGATGGCGCCAAACATTAAGTCACAGACATATTCGGCATCAATGTGACGCTGAATCACCTCTCCACGTGCCATCGCGTTGTCGACTACCCTTGCGACATTCTGCCTACGCGGCAAGATCAATCTTTCGAAGTAGATGGCACAGACCTCCGGGATGGTGCGAATGTCTTCGAACATGCCCGGTAGATTCTTGCGGACCAGCGATGTGGTCATCATGGCCACGTCGTCGCGCTGAAGCTTGAGAAGATCGGCTTCCAACGACCCGGTGTCCACAGCATTCGACTCGCCGAAACGGGCAAGAATGACCTCCAAGGCGAGTACGGAAACCCTTGAGAAACGTCGATAGAAGGCCTGCCGGGTGGTACCGACCTCCTTAACGAGCCCATCGACTGTTAGGCTGCCGAAACCGTCAGCCTCCATGCGCCGCTCTGCCGCTTGGAGGAGGGCTTGGCTGATGGCTGGGTTTCTTGGACGCCCCTCTTGCTTGGTTGTCATGATACGGTACACTACCAGTCGCCTCGATGGAGGCGTGAACTTGTGTAGCAAGGTGTGAGTTTGGTTGTAGGCTGTGTTGATATGCGCACTGCTCATCGGAAACCGGGCATCGGCCGGGATACGCGCTCCTGGTCCTTGCCGGACCCCTGCACTCACCGTTCCTGCGAGATGTCTGAAGTACCGTCCCCGGCGACGGCGCTGGAAGTTCCAACGGTCAGGCCGGGTCGACAAGGTGATGCTCGGTGACCGCACGACGGTTGTCTGATCGCAGATCCCCCTGGGAGACAATTCGAGGGTGGGTGCGATCTTGGAAGCAGGAGCCCGGGTCCGAGAATCTGCTACGGCTCAAACGCTCCGCCGAGAACTGCTACGCCAGGATGATTGAGTTAGAAGCGGCAACGTCCGCGGAACTCCAATCTGCCGTAGATGAGTTTCTGCGATATCCTCCGAGTCCCGAGGACTCGACAAGCTTCTTTGCGGTCGCCGGAGAGCTTGCTCGCCGACGTCTCGGATTGCGCCCATTTGGCGTGCAACTCCTCGCTGCCATGAACATCCTCCGCGGCCGCGTAGTCGATATGGCCACGGGCGAAGGCAAGACTCTCGTCGGTTTCCTCGTAGCCGCAGCGTACGCAACCATGGGTCGACGGGTCCACGTACTCTCAGCCAACGACTACCTTGCAGAACGAGACGCCGAATTCGGGTCTGCCTTCTTTGCCTCCTTCGGACTGTCGGTCAGTGCTGTAACCCAAGCGATGCCACGCAATTCCCGTCGAGACGCATTCCGGTCTGATGTCGTCTACGCAACCGTGCATCAGGTGGGATTTGATCTCCTCCGCGATCGCCAGCGAACACAACACGACGACGCAATCGTCGAAGGCATGGACGTTGCGATCGTCGACGAGATCGACGCCGTCCTGATCGATGACGCAATGGTCCCTCTCGTCATCGCCGGTGAAGCAGACACCCAGGCCCCGGACGCTGAACTCCTCGACGCGGTTCGAGGATTGCAGCCGAATGTCGACTATGAAGTCGATGCCGACGGACTCGCTGCCTCGTTCACGGAGAAGGGAATCGAATCGCTTGAGGCAGCCCTCGGAGGACTGAACCTCTATGACGACGACTCCAACGACAAGCTCACGGCGGCACATCTGGCCCTCCATGCTCATGCATTGGTCCACCGCGACATCGACTATGTCGTATCAGGTGACCGAATTGAACTCATCAACACCACGCGGGGACGTGTCGCACAGCGCCAGAGATGGCCCGATGGCCTTCAGGCTGCTGTGGAGCAGAAAGAGCGCCTGCCGGTGTCCCCGCAGGCACGAGTCCTCGACCAGATGCTCGTCGAGACCGTCGTCCGCGAGTACACCACGCTGACCGGCATGAGTGGCACTGCGGCCGAGGCCGCCGAGCGGATCCAAGAGGACCTCGATCTGCGCACCGGAGTCATACCACGCAACCGTCCACTTCGCCGCACGGATCTGCCCGACCGCCTCTTCCTCACAAGAAGCCAACGAAACGAGGCGGCGGCACTCCACGTCGCAGAAGCTCGCTCATTGTCCCGACCAGTGCTCGTCGGAACGGGAAGTGTCCGTGAGTCTGAAGAGTTCGCCTCGGTCCTCGCCGGTCACGGAATCTCGGCGGCCGTCCTCAACGCCAAGAACGACGCGGAGGAAGCAGAAATCATCGCACGGTCCGGTACCGCCGGTACTGCGACCGTGTCGACGCAGATGGCCGGCCGAGGCGTCGACATCATGCTCGACGCCGAGGCGTCTCGTGCCGGCGGTCTGCTGGTGCTCGGCCTCGGACGATACGACAGCATGCGACTGGATCATCAACTGCGAGGACGCGCCGGCCGTCAGGGAGATCCAGGAGAGTCCATCTTCTACACCAGCCTCGAGGACCCCGTCGTCACGGAGAACCTGGAGATTGGTGTCACCCCCGAGAGAGTGTCCGCGACTGGGCTCATTGAAGACGCCTGGTTCCAGGAGGTGTACGAACACGCCCAACGAGTGGCCGAAGGCAAGGCGCTGCAGCTCCACCGGACGACCCGCTCATACCACACTGTGACCGATAGACACAGAGCCCTGACTCTCCGCCGTCGCGACCGGATCCTGTACGACGTCCCAGGGGCTCTCGACGGCCTCCTTGACAGCATCTTTCCCGACGCACCAGGTTTGCGAGAGCAATGGATACAGCCCGAAAAGTGCGAGCTTCTTCGCCAAGTTGCGCTTTACCAAATCGATCACGGATGGGCCGATCACCTCGAACACCTGGCCAGCGTGCGAGAAGGAATACACTTGCGAGTTCTCGGGCGACAGAACCCACTCGACGAGTTCCTCATCATCGCGAATGAGTCGTTAGCGCGCCTTGAATCAGAGTATCTCGCCCGTTGTGCGGAGACTCTGGGCAGGGCTCACGACGAGGCACGTGCCATCGAAGACCTTGGCCTTCGCAGGCCCTCGTCGACGTGGACGTATATGGTCACCGATAATCCCTTCGGCTCGGAAGCCGATCGAGTCGCGGAATTCATCGGCCACCTCGTCCAAGGCAAACGTCCACGGGCCGTACGCTACGTGTGAACCACGCTGTTGAACTAGGCTCCATAGGCGCGGGTCATTGGTGTCGCTCGAATAGAAACAGATTCGCGCACCGATCAATTTCAATCAAGCCACGTCTGCGGAACATCGTGTCTAATCCAGCGCGGACCTGACCGACGAAGGACTGCGCATCTTCTGACTCCAGCTGCTCCACAGCAGCCTCTAGTCCTGATTGCATGAGAAACATCTCCGCTGCCGCAGTAGTGTGAACCCGCTTCGGACCTGACTTCCACAACTGTAGTTACCCAGGCGATGTGATTGCGACGCGGATGTGAGCGACGCCTTCGCTGACTGGGTCGGCGGCAGCGACGGTATGGCCGACC
>NZ_JBHMAU010000107.1:0-4404 GCF_042429315.1 Brevibacterium otitidis
CATCTCATGGAACCGGCCCAAGGAGGTGCACCTGGGCCTGGCCGACCCCACCACCCCGACATTCAAAACCAAGGAAATCCTGCCAACTACTTGACGCGGGACATGTCCGTCGAACCGGGCGGCCCTTACGGGTACCAACATCTGTGCCCGACGCACAGGTACCGGGCACCCGGTACCTGCAAGAGAGGGGAGAACGATGTCTGACTGGATCATGGCGCGGCTGGACGCGCTACGAGAGCGCGTTGAGAAGGCGACGCCGGGGCCGTGGGAGAGCTACGGCGACGGCGACCACGAGGTGTACCAAGCCGCTGAATACGACGACGGGGACCTCGGCCCGTATATCGCATGGTCTGTCCCAGCAAAGGGCGACGCCGTGTTCATCGCCGCCGCCCGCACGGACGTGCCGTGCATGGAAACCGCACTGCGGGCCGTGCTCGAACTGCACCGGGCCGTGACGGTCTACGCCGACGAGACTGAGTGCCCAAACAGCGGCGATCAGACGCATGTCAATGACTGGCACGAAGAGAGCGTCACTATCGGCGGTAAATGGTACTGCGCACAGATGCCACTCTATCGAGCGTGCGCGCATTGCCTGGACGAGGACGGAGAACAGAGCGACTGGCCGTGCGAAACCCGCCGCGCTGTTGCCGATGCCCTCGGGCTGGAAGGAGACGACAGTGAGTGATCTGGTGGAACGGCTGCGGGAGCGCCGTGACGAACTGCGCACGCACTCGTTCGATGAGGAAGCTGACCTGCTGAGCGAAGCCGTCGGGGCGCTGGCGACGTATGAGCGGCTGTTCCCTGACCCGGACATGCTGCCCAATCCCGCGTCTGTTGCCCTGAAAGCGATGGAGACAGGCGACACCTGGGCGGCGCTTGGAGGACAGAGATATGACTCGCGGGTGTTGCGTGATGTGCTGGTCGCCTTGTACTGCCCGCTCGTCTGTGACGGCCCAACCCGCGTCAGCGGCGAACCGAATGAGTGGCACAAGAAGTGCACGGGGCACGCGGATCAGACCTTGCAGCACATGGCCTACGTCGGGGGCCAAATACACGAAAAAGGAGACGACGATGAACACCTGGGATGAGCTGGCGGCGTCTGAGGCATGGCGAAAGGGCAGAGACGAGTACTGGGCTGGTGACCCGCAGGTCTTTCGTGCCGGTGCGGCCTGGCAACGTGAACAGCTCCTCACCGACGACACCAGCGAACGGGAGCTGAGGGGTCGATGATCGAGTGTGAATGGCCGGACTGTGTGGTCGCTGGCCGGCATCGTGCCGAGTGTGAGGACACCGGGTGCGGTGGCTGTCGTGGCCGGCCGTCGGAGCGCGGTCGCCTGTGCGTGAAGCACTGGTCGTGGCTCAATCGCGATCTCGCGTCATGCGCCGAACTTGTGCTGCAGGTGCGCTCGGCGATGATGCCCGGCCCGGTCAGAGATGATGCCCGGATCTCGGGCGGGAAACTCTACCCGCCGGCACCGGCGGACCTCTCAGCCGTCGATGCGGCCGATGAGCTGTTCGCGCTGCTGCTGTCAGCCGGGACTGCGATGGCTGAAGTGCTGCAGCGTGCCGCGCCGCCGTCACCACCGACGGTGTGGCGGGCAGGGTTGGTGGTGCACGGTCTGCCCTCGCAGCTCTCACCGGAGGCTGCTTCTGCTGTGGTGGCGAGGCTGGTGCGGTGGTGGCGTGATCATCTCGAAGAGTTCGCCGGGCAGCCGGACATCGCCGAGGTCGGGCCGGAGTTGCATGAGCTGGTCGGCAGGATCCGACGCCGGTGGCCGGAAGCTGAGCGGGCGAGGCATCTGCCGGGCACACCGTGCCGGGACTGTGACCTGATGGACATGTGGTGGACGCCGCCGCCGGATGTCGGCTGGCCGATCACGGTCGAATGCCGCACGTGCGGATACGTGGCCCCCGAGTCCGACCTCCGGCGACTGACCAGACTGGTCGAGTTCGAGCAGAAGAGCAGGAAGAAGGTGAGCTGATGTGAGGACGTACAACACCGACGATATGGCTGACCGGTGGGTGACGTATGGTGAGGCCGCCAAGCTGACAGGCCGGTCTGCCCGGACGATCCGACGGTGGGTCAAGGACGGCAGACTGATCACGTTCCAGCGGCGGATCAACCGCAAGCAGCTGCTGCAGGTCGAAGCGAGGATGCGACGGGCACGCCGAGCAGGAGTCAAAGCCGATGAGCTTTGACCACACACGTGTTACGCTACGCGTAGCGGAAGACTCTGCCCATCGGGTGGCTTCCGCTTCCGTGATCTTCGAGGTGGTGATGGTGCGATGAGCAGCAAG
Organism: Brevibacterium otitidis; assembly: GCF_042429315.1. NCBI lineage: Bacteria > Bacillati > Actinomycetota > Actinomycetes > Micrococcales > Brevibacteriaceae > Brevibacterium > Brevibacterium otitidis. The sequence continues at coordinate 2,299 of NZ_JBHMAU010000107.1, forward strand.
CGCCGCCGATACCGCAACGATCACAGCTACGTGAAGCGACGTGATGCGTTGCGTCGCAGGGCGAAGCGTCTTGGTCTGCCGTGCTGGTTGTGTGGTCATCCGTTCGACTTCACTCTCGACTACCGTGACCCGATGGCCTTCACCGCTGACCATGTGCATGCAGTCGCTGCCGGTGGTTCGATGACCGGTGAGCTGCGACCGGCGCACCGGTCGTGCAATGCCCGCCGCGGTGTAGGCCGGCCTCCCAAGGTGGTTTCACGGCCGGTGACGGCTCGGAAGTGGTAGTGCGGGGTCTGGTTGGCCGGGGTGCTGGAACATATAGTGGTTCACGAATATACGTGACACCGCATATAAACGGGTGGGGGAGTACCCCGCTCCATGGCCGTCCGCTGACAGGGCCGCACTGGCGGATTTCTCTCCCCTCAGACTCACAGGGTCTCCCACTGTCTCCGACTCCGCCGTCCGTCTCCCTCCGAAGGGGTGTCTCGCTGTGGCCAAGCTAAAGCCGTGCGGCACATGGGCCGCGTACAAGCGTCATCTCCGTGCAGGTGAGCAGCCGTGCGGTCCGTGCCGGCAGGCAGCCCGCAATCAGAAGAACGACCGCAACGAAGCCCGGCGCCGCGCTCGCCAGCAGGCAGGCTATGAGCCGGATCGTGACAAGCCGGCCATCGGGCATCTGCGGCCGGTCGAGGATGACGAGCTAGCTGACCTGACGTTGGACCCGCTGCAGGTCGCGTTGCAGGACCTTCGCCAGATTCAGGCGTACATGCTCGCCCCCGACCCGCTGATCCCCACACACTTCACGAACCTGTCCCGTCGCCGCGAGGAGCTCATCGACCGGGTGATCGGCCTGCGCGGCAATGATGAAGCTGAGGGAGGCGATGTCCTCGATGACCTCGCAGCCCGCCGTGCGCACCGGGGCGCAGCGACCGCGGATTGAGCACGTCCCTCCCGCCGTCACCCCTGACGGTGACGAAGCGGTCGCGCTCGCCGAGGCCGCCGGCATCAGTCTTGACCCGTGGCAGGAGTACGTGCTGCGCCAATCGCTGGGCCGCAACGAGCTCGGCAAGTGGTCGGCGTTCGAGGTCGGGCTGATCGTCGCTCGCCAGAACGGCAAGAACATCGCCCTCGAAGCTCGTGAGCTTGCCGGCGCTCTGCTGTTCGGCGAGCAGCTCATCGTCCACTCTGCGCACGAGGCGTCGACGGCTAACGAGGCGTTCAAGAAGCTTAAGGCCCGCATCCAGGAGCATCCGTTCCTGCTCAAACGGGTGCGCGGCTATCGTCCAGGCCTGACCGATTGGGACGACCTGCCCGGTTTCCGCCTGTCGAACCAGGAGCGGGCGATCGAGTTCAAGAACGGGTCACGGATCGTCTACCGCACCCGAACGTCAGGCGGCGGTCGCGGCCTCTCCGGTGACCTTGTCATCCTCGACGAGGCATACGCGGTCACCTCCGAGCAGATCGCCGCCTTGCTGCCGACCATGGCCGCCCGGTCGATGACCGGTAACCCGCAGATCTGGTACACCTCTTCCGCCGGCCTCGTCACCTCCGAGGTGCTGCGCGGCCTGCGCATGCGGGGCATCGAGCACGTCGGTGCAGAACGCCTCGCCTACTTCGAATGGTCCGCGCCCGACGACGCCGACCACCTCGACCGCAACACCTGGTACCAAGCCAACCCGGCGCTCGGGATCCACATCAGCGAAGACTACGTCGCCGCTGAGCTCGCCGCGTTCACCGCAGGCGAGGAAGACGGCGGCCTGACAGGCTTCCGCCGTGAACGCCTATCCATCTGGGAAACACAGGCCAACACCCGCTTCATCACCGAGAAGATGCTCGACGCCACCACCGCACCCGCAGACGAGGTCGAGGACGTCGAGGTCCTCGCGTTCGGAGTCGACATCTCACCCCGCCGCGACATCGCCTCCGTCGCGCTCGCCGGCTATCTGCCTGACGGTCGGATCGGTGTGACATTGGTGGATCGGCGTGAGGGAACGTCGTGGCTGCCGCACCGGCTGGGAGAGCTTCGCCGGGATTGGGATCCGGTCGCTGTCGCCGGCCTAGCTGGGTCGGTGATCGAGGATCTGCTCCCGCAGTTGCGCAGATCGA
>NZ_JBHMAU010000108.1:0-4602 GCF_042429315.1 Brevibacterium otitidis
AGACGAGTTGAGGAACTTCTATCTTCACCCAAGGCCCGCCCCTCATTCATCACCAACACCCGGCAGTCAGAGACCGCGTCACGCACTCTGAAACCGGAAGAGCCCCTTTGACAAAGACAGACACTCTCTCCGTCCACTCGAGGAAGGTGTTGTCACCTGTGACCGGTAGCCTCACAGGCGGCACCGTGGCTTAGAACAGGAAAGAATCAGAGACGGTGGAAATAAACGCACGGCATTCGAACCTTCGACGCTCCCAGCACCGCACCATTTCGACGGATTGACCCGTTGCGCCGCCCAACGTACGTGGATAATGTAACTTTCACCACATCCCCGAGATGCGCAAGAAGCAGGTTCGCACCAGGCACCATCGGCGATCCAATTGGGGAGAGCTTCAGCGACGGGACCTCCGCCAGATCGACGTCACTTCGCCTCGCTGACAATTCCTGCAACGGTGCCACGGCAGAGTCGACACGTGCATGGGCTCAGACCCGTAGCTTTCCACGCAAGTGGAGTCGAAAGCGCGATTCTCCGGGCGCTGCGACCTTAGACTCGTTCTGAGCGCATTCATCGCCATGACCGCATCGGCGTTAGATCCCAGTGGGGCTGAGGGAACGTTCCTGCCGGTCTGCGTCTTCGTCGCCGCCTTGGTCCTCCCTAAAGACAACTGCGTCGAGGTCCACCGAAAGGAGCCGACGCACAGCCCTGACCTGCGCCAGCTGAGAAGCGCTTCAGGCCCCGTCATACGGCCGGGCCGAACACCTGTGACAGGTGTTCGGCCCGGATGAAGACTCCCCTTGGCAGTAGTGACTGCCGCTCACCGCGAGCTGATCGACGTGTACTTGCGCACCGCCAACGGCACGAACACCACGATCATGAGAGCCGAGCCGATGAACACGGTGAGCACCGGATGCTGCATCGGCCACGCCTCGGGCACGGGAGCAGTGCCGACATTGCCGAACATCACGCGGGCTGCGTGCACGAGCGCTGAGACCGGATTCCATTCGGCGATGACCCGCAGCACTCCGGGGAGATTCTGCGACTGGACGAAGGCGTTCGAGATGAACGTCAGCGGGAACAGCACGATGAAGGAGGCGTTGTTGATCGTCTCCGGCGACTTCACCGACTGCCCAGCAGGCTCATGACCCAGCTGAACGCATAGCTGAACAGCAGCAGCAGGCCCAGCCCGGCGAGGAAGTGCCAGATGTCGGTCGTATAGCGCCAGCCGACGACCAGACCGGTGAGGATCATGATGATCATCGACAGCCCGTTGAGCACGAGGTCCGACAGCGTCCGCCCGACGAGTACGGCCGCCGGGGTCATCGGCAGGGTGCGGAACCGATCGATCATCCCTTCCTTGAGATCCTGGGCGAGCGCGGCACCGGAGAACGTCGCACCGAAGATGACCGTCTGCCCGAAGATCCCGGCCATGAGGTACTGCGTGTAGTCGGTGCCCTCAACCGCAATCGACCCGGCGTAGACCTGGCTGAAGAGCATGACGAACATGATCGGCTGCAGCACCGCGAAGATGAGCATGTCGGGGCTGCGGCGCAGCCGGATGAGGTTGCGCTTCGTCACCGTCGCCGAATCGTAGAGGAACCGCGACAGCGGCGAGGACACCGCCGGTGTCAGATGCAGCCCCGCGGCTGCAGCGGGTTCAGCGGTGGTCGTCATCGGGTCTCCTGTCCGGTTGCACACGGTTCTGCCGGCGCCGAGGCGGTGGCCGCCTCGGAAGCGGATGCGCTGGTGGGCGGGCCGGTGGCCTCAGGCGGCTCTGCCTCTCCCGGCGGCTCTGCTTCTCTGGTCCTCGCTTCGACCACGTCGCCGCCCTCACCGTCCTCGTCGGCCCGGTGCCCGGTCAGGCGCATGAACACGTCATCGAGGGTGGGCCGGCGGATGCCGGCGTCGTGGAGTTCGATGTCGGCGGCGGTGAGGTCGGTGAGGATCCGCTGCAGCGTCATCGGCCCGGATTCGACTGCGACGCAGAAGGTCCGCCCGCCCGGCGCCGACTCGACCTCGCCGAGCCCGTACCGGGTGAGGATCTCCGCTGCGGTCCCGCCGTCAGCGACATCCGCCAGGGTGATCTGCGCCCGATGCCCGCCGACCTGGGCTTTGAGCTGATCGGCGGTGCCTGCGGCGATGACGCATCCGCCGTCGATGACGGCGATGTCGTCGGCGAGCTGATCGGCCTCTGCGAGATACTGCGTGGTGAGCAGCAGCGTGGTGCCGTCACCGACGAGCTCGCGGATGATGTCCCACAGCGCCAGCCTGCTGCGCGGATCCAGACCGGTGGTCGGTTCGTCGAGTCAGGAGGTAGGGGGGTAGGCAAGGCAGGCGTACCTCATGTCCATGACCACCACTACTGACTCCATGCTCGAAGCCCCCGAACTCTCCACGAACCTGGAAGCCTCGATCGCACGATTGCGGGAGGTCGCTGACGACGACTGGACGCCGGCCATCGTCTACGGGCGGGCCTCTCAGGACCGCAAGAAGCTCATGCGCTCGATCAACGACCAGCTGCTGGACTGCGTGTCCTGGTGCGAGCCCTTGCGCTGGTACCCGGACGTGATCGTGCGTGACTCCGACCGCTCCGCCTCGCAGTGGCGGAAGAAGATCCGCGAGGGCTTCGACGAGGTGATGGCCCTGATCGAGGAAGGCAAGCATGGCGGGTTCGTCACTTGGGAACCCTTCAGGGCCATGCGTGACCTGGAGGTCTACGTGCAGCTGCGCAAGGCCTGCCGCCGAGCCAACGTCCTCTACCTCACCCACGGACGCGTGTACGACTTCACCCGATCGGATGACTCGTTTGCGATGGGGTGGGAGTTTTTACGGGCCGAAGCCGACGCGGATACGATGCGCGAACGTCAGCTGCGCACCGTGAAGCTCAACGCCGAGCGCGGACGCCCCACGGCCGCCTCCCGTATGGGTACCGGCGGATCTATGACCAGCTCATCGGGGTGCTGCTGCGGCAGGAGCCTGACCCGCACAAGGGCCAGATCGTCAGGGATGCGGCCCGTGACGTGCTGGCGGGTAAGTCGCTGCACTCGGTGGCGATGCGGCTCCAGGATGCTGGGGAGCCGACCCCGATGAAGTCCTGGACCGAGGCCCCGCGCGGGTGGGAGGCGAACACGGTCCGCCAGGTGCTGGAGAACCCCACGATCGCCGGTAAGCGGGTCTATCAGGGCGAGATTATCGGGGAGGCGCAGTGGGAGCCGCTAATCGATTGGGAGACGTTCCAGCGGCTTCAGCGTCTGTTCGCCGACCCGGGCCGCAGGGTCAAGGGCGGCGGTGGTACGCAGGCGAAGACGCTGATGACCCACATTGCCAAGTGCCACTACTGCGGACGCCCCTTGAAGCGGGCGGTGCTGCGCCGGAAGAAGCAGGCGGATGCGGTGAAGTACTACTGCGGCTTCCGTGGCTGCTACAAGACGACGATCGCCCAGCAGGGTCTGGATGACTACGTCAAGGAGGCGGTGCTGGCCTGGTTCGAGAGCCCTGAGAACCTCGCCCGGCTCACCGGTAACGATGGAAGGGAGTGGGTCGCGAAGGCTGATGCGGCGCAGGATCGCCGGGCGGCGTTGCAGACTCGTCTGGATGAAGCGATCGCCCAGTACACCGCCGGGGAGCTGAATCTGGACACGCTGACGAAGGTCGAGCAGACCCTGCGTCCGCAGATCGCGGATGCGGAGCGGGAGCTGATTCCGCCGATCACCGATGCCCGTGTCAAGGCTCTGGTCACGGCCCCGGACCTGCGGGCGGCCTGGAGTGAGCTGTCGCTGGCGGAGCAGCGGGCGATCATCAAGGCGGGATTCGACATCCGTATCCAGCAGACGCAGAACCACGGTCAGAACGCCTTCGAACCGGGCCGGGTGCTCATGGAGCCCCGCACCCGATGACCCTGCCGCGGGCTGGTCACCGGGTGCGCCCGCGCAGGGTGTTGCGCACCAGGGTGACCAGCTCGCTGCTCATCGGCGGGAACTGCGCGGCGGCCTCACGGGCGGCGGCGCGGATGCGTTCGCGCTCCGTCTCGGCGACGGTGCTCGTCGAAGTCTCCACGAACTCGGCGTGGTCTCGGGCAGTGGTCCGGGTCTGGGGTGTCGGGATGCTGTTCACACCTGACAGGTGCGCACATACACCCGCGGCCAGAAAAAGCAACAACTACATCTAGCCATCTAAGCGGATGCGAGCTTCTATATGTGCATGTTCAGTGCTGTCGTACCCGTCAGGACTCCGAGATCGGTGGCTGTCACGGGAGTGCCGATTCGGCACCCCCGTGACAGCCACCGCTCAGGCTTCACGGTGGGAGAAATTTTCCCGCACCGTCAGCACCCGAACCCGCGGGGCTCGACGGTGCCTGCAAGTTGCCGTCACCGTCAGCCCGTCCCGATGTCACAGTGGTGCCACATTGGCACCACAGTGGCGAGCGTTGACGGGGATGAAAATTTTTCACCACCGTGCCCCGGTGCACGGTCCTGCAAATTTTGCGGGACCGCACACGCCCCGGCTGCGGCAGGCGAACGGTACCGGAAATTTTCCGGCCCCGTTGACCTTCCTCCGTCTCGCGCACGCAGGTGGGCTGTGGTGGTGCCGATTCGGCACCACCAC
>NZ_JBHMAU010000109.1:0-4874 GCF_042429315.1 Brevibacterium otitidis
GCCTGGGATCGGAGAAGGGGCGTCCGCGCTTGCCTGTTGGTGCTGGCAGGTAGTCAGCGATGAGAGCCCATTGGTCATCAGTGAGCAGCTGGAATCGAGACATGATTCAAGAGTTTCAGAAACCAACCGTAAACTTTGTCAGACACGCCCTAGGCGCGCAGCCGACCCACCGCTCGAGCCACGATCCGCACTGATTCACCCTCCATATACGAAACGGGCAGCTCTTCGATTGAGGTGGTCACGACTGTTTCGGGGTCAGCGCCCGCTTCGACAGCGCGCTCGACAGCCTCCGCTGATGCAGCCGCTCTCATGCTCTCGCGCGATGTTCCGTCGGCAACGATCTTCTCGACTTCGCCGGCGATGTCTCCGAGCGCGACCCCCACAGCATTTGCAGCACCGAGGTTCAGCGGCTTCACGATCTCGCTGACTCCGTGCAGCTCATCACCGACGATGATGCTGCCTCCTCCCACGAGGATCACCGGCACCGCGGCGGCGCTCAGTTTCATTTGGTCGATGGCGTCTTCGAGCGCCACGCGGATCGCCCGCCGACTGGACGTGACGAGGTCAGCCGACAAAGAGACGTCGACGGCAGAGTCAATGGCTGTCAGGCCGGCGGCCAGCGCCACATCGGTCGCGGTCAGGGTGTCGCCCCCGAACGAGAGCGCCTCTTGCGGCAGGCGGTATCCGACACTGTCCGGGCCGAGACGGATTCCGTCACTCGTCTCCCGCACGGCCGTGCCGCCGCCCAGTGCGATCGACAGAATGTCGGGCATCCGGAAGTTCGTGCGCACTCCGCCGAGCGTGAACGACTCCGAAGACTGTCGCGGAAATCCGTCGACCAGCATGCCGATGTCAGTCGTCGTGCCTCCGACGTCAACCACGATGCCGTCGCGCAGACCAGATAGATGCGCCGCCCCCCGGATGGAATTGGTGGGGCCCCCGCCGATCGTCAGTACCGGATAGCGCAGGGCGTAGTCGACTTCCATGAGCGTGCCGTCGTTCTGCCCGAAGAACATTTGAGTAGAGATCCCGCGCTCCGAAAGCGCCCGGCGAAGGCCGTCGGCCATCGAGCGCAGCGTCTGCATCAGCGAAGCGTTCAGAATGCTCGCATTCTCGCGCTCGAGCAGCCCGATCGATCCGATCTCGGCCGAGAGCGACACCGGAACATCGAGCTCTTCCGCCACGATGTCGGCTGCCCGCTGCTCCTGCGATGCGTCGACCGGCGAGAACACGCCGACGATAGCGACTGCGTCCACGCTGCCGCGCATCTGTCTGCACGCAGCTCGAATCTCGTCTTGGTCGATGTCTGCGATCGTGTGCCCGTCGACTTCGAACCCGCCCGCGACGATCGCAGACTGCGCGCCGATCGCGCTCTTCAGGTCGTCTGGCCAGCCTTCGAGGGGCGGCACCGCCGTGGTTGCTGGAGCTGCGAGTCGCACGACGCCGACGCGTCCGAGACCGCGACGCTCGAGAATCGCATTGGTCGCGTGCGTGGTTCCGATCATTGCGAAGCGGATGCGCGCTGGGTCGATCTGCGCAGCCTGCAGCACCTTGTCGATCGAGGTGAGAACGCCGTCGCTGGTCTGCTTGGTCGTCGGCGACTTCACGGCGGCGACGACTTCGAGCGTCGCATTGTCAAGGATTACCGCGTCGGTGTTCGTTCCGCCGACGTCGATGCCCAGTCTGTATTCGGTCAAGAGGAGCTCCTTCCGGTGGTCGCGGGTTCCCGTTGCGCGGCCAGAGATTCCACGGGCTGCCAGTCGACGTCGAATCCGAAGTATCGGGGGCCGGCTGTTTCGATGCCCATGTCGGTGCGCCAGCGGTCGTCAGCGGGAATGCCGACGACCGAAATGCGGTGGCCGTAGCGAAGCGTCTCGGTTGTGATCGGATGCGCGGTCGCCGCATCGAGGACGCAGATGAGGTCGGGCGTCACGGCAGAGAGCTGGCCGTCACGCAGCGCTAGCAACATCTCGTTCTGGAAGCGCAGCTCATACTGTGAGCCCTTCCAGGTGCCAATGCCTTCGAGCATGGCCTTACCGCGTGTGAATCCGGCATCGAAGCCTCGCTCGAGGTCGACGACCTTGCCGTCGAAGAGGTGGAACGCATCGAGTTCTTGTGTGAGGGCCTCGAGCAGTGAGGCGTCTGTGCGTTCAGCTCCGTGTCCTGACAGTAGCTGCCCGATCCGCTTCGCCAGTGTGAGCGTGCCAGGGATGGCGGCCTCGCGCACGATATCGCCGCCGAACATGTAATCGATCATGGTCGCCGAACCGCCCATCTCGGTTGTGATGGCCCGCGCGAGGCGCTCTGACCACGGGCCGGTGACGGGAGTCATGATGACCTCGTTGCCGTGGTGGTCGACCATGACCGTGACCCCCGGCTTGTAACCGGCGAGGTGGAAGCTCACCATCTGCGACTCCGGAAACGCCCGCCCCATCGCGTCTGCGTCGACCATGGGAAGGCCGCTGAGGGCTGCAGCAGCGATCGGGACCATCGAGTTCCCGCCACCGACCTCGATCGGCATGACCGCAGTAGGCTTGCGCCCGGTGGCGCGCTCGGCAAGCTCGATGACTTGCACGAGCTCGGATTCGGCCATGATTCGCTCGACGCTGACGGAAGGCGCGCCGATCATCCCCACGGGAAGGACGAAGTCGTCAGCCGTGAGCTCTTCGACGGGCATGAGCGTGACGTCACCATGCAGGCCGATGAGCCGCTTGGCGATGAGGGCACCGACATGGGGGTCGCCGCCTCCGCCGGTACCGAGCACTGTAGCTCCGAGTGCGATGTCGTCGATGTCGTCGACAGTGATCAGTGTGCGGGCCATATTCATACCTCGATTCCATCGATAGAGACTGAGCGCTGAGCACTCCTTCTTATGAAGAGCCCGAAGGTCAGGGCTGCTGCGAAGGCCACCAGAAGACCATCGAGGGCAGGGACGAGCGTCAGTGTGAATAGCCCGAATCCGAGGCCGTCGGAGGCCTGAGTGGTCATCAGAGCTGTCACTATTCCGAGCAGCCAGGCGACGACAGGCAGGATCGTGATCCGGGGCGCCTCGCTGTGGTGCAGAAACCGTGTGTGCTGTCGGTTTGCGAAGAAGTTGGCGATGTAGACACCGCCGAACGGCGCAATCACGATGCCGATGGCTGAGATGAAATTGATGAACCAATCGGCTGCGCCGAATACGGCGATGATGATGCCGATTACACCGCCGACGATGGTCAGCGTACGACGGTTGAAACGCTTGCTGATCGACGAGAAGCTGATCGCGGCCGAGTAGACGTTCGTTGTGTTCGTGGTCCACTGCGCCAGGATCAACACGATGACCGCGAAGCCGCCGAGCCCGAGCCCGAAGAACATTGTCATGAGCTCGGTCTCGTTCAGGAGCTTGCTGAGAATGACGGAAACGACGATGATGATCGAGTTGCCGAACAGGAATCCGAAGAATCCTGCGGCCATCGCCTGCTTCGGGGTCTTTGCCCAGCGCGCCATGTCGGGTGCGGAGACGGCGCCCAGGACGAAGATGCCCATGATCAGCGAGACGGATCCTCCGAAGCTGTACACCGTAGCGGTCTGCGCTGTGAGTCCCTCGGGTCCGCGTGTTGCGAAAGCGACGATGATGCCGACGACGAGCAAGATGAGCAGCAGCGGCACTGCGAGGGTGCTGAGGCGCGAGATCGAGCGGTATCCCCAAAGGGCAGTTAACACCATGAGGATGCCGCCGAGCACCGTGAAGACGGTCACGGGCCAGTCGATACCTGTGAGCTCGAGCATCGCGACCTGGGCGTTCGAGCCGAAGAAACCCGCCTGAACCGCGAACCAACCGATCAAGCTGATCGACATGGCGAGTGCGAGGACGGCGCCCCCGATCTTGCCGAACACCGCGCGTGAGATCATCGCTGTCGTGAGTCCGGTCGCAGCTCCGACGTAGGCGCATGCCATGGCCAGAAGTCCGAGCAGCACTGAGCCGACGATTGTTGCGCCGATCGTGGGCCAGAAGTCCATTCCTGCTGCAAGCTCAACGCCGAGGAAGGCTCCGGAGAGGTCGATGCCGATCGCAATCCAGACAGCGGCGATGCTGATCCAGTGCTTGCGCTCCGATGTCGGAACTGTGCCGTGTTCGTAGTCTTTGGTCTCCATGATTCAGTTCTCTCCTTCGGTCAAGAGCGACACAAGGTGCTGCCAAGCAGCTTCGAATCGTTGCGCGTAGATCTCTGCTGAGTAGTGGGCTCGTTGCAGGAACAATCCGTCCATGAGCATGAGCACGAGCGCGATGAACCCGGCTTCGTCTTGCGGGCCTCGGATAGCTCCGGTCGAGTGCCCTTCACGATAGGCACCGCGAAACGCTTCGATGAGACTTGACTCGAAGTCGAGGAAGATCTGGCGAAGGCTCGGCAGTTCGCTCTTCTGCTCTTCGACTGCGGCGCGGAGACTGAAGTCGGCTGCTTCAGGGCGTTCGTCGTAGAACGCGTCGACGCCGACCAGCAAGTGGCGGATGCGCTCTAGCGGTTCCAGCGCGTCGCTGTCTTGCGCGAGCTGGGCGAAGTATGTGACGTGCTCGGCCGTGATCTGGGCGTACACCGACTCGAACAGCGCCTGCTTGCTCTCGAAGTGGGCGTAGATTGACGGGGTCATGATGCCTACAGCTTTTGCAATTTCACGCAGACTGGCTTCGGCGTAGCCCTTTTTTTGCAAACACATGGCGGGCTGCATCGATGAGGCGCTCTCGCGACATTTTCCTACCTAACGCTAGTTAGGAAAGGAGGATACATCACTGGCTCTTCAGAGTTGAGTGTGGGTTGATGCGTCCAGGCCGCCAGCGATGAGCAGCATGCGGAGTCGGTAGTTCTCGAGGTTGCGGAATCCGCGAGCGATCCGCC
>NZ_JBHMAU010000011.1:0-18309 GCF_042429315.1 Brevibacterium otitidis
CAGGTCACGATCGCGATCCTGAGCTGCTCCCGGCTCACCCACCGGCGGCGGTCGAGGACGTTCTTTTGCAGGAGCGCAAAGAACGATTCCATGGCCGCGTTATCACCAGCAGCGCCGACTCTGCCCATCGATCCGACCAGGCCGTGACGTTCCAAGGCTCGGGTGAATGTCTTCGACCGGAATTGGCTGCCGCGGTCGCTGTGGACCACGCATCCGGCCACGTCGCTACCGCGACGGGCCACGGCCATCTCGAGAGCATCAACAGCTAACCGAGCCTTCATTCGGGCCGCGATGGAGTAGCCGACGATCCGCGAGGAGTAGACATCCTTGATCGCGCACATGTACAGCTTGCCCTCATCAGTGTGATGCTCCGTTATATCGGTCAACCACAGCCGGTTCACACCCTCAGCTGTGAACTCGTGGCGGGTGCGCCCGTCGGCGTCNATCGAACAAGGCGTTGGCACGATACGCCTGGGTAACGTCGGCTTCAGGCACCGGTGTTGCCAGCCACCGGTAGTAGGGCTGGCGGGAGAGCTTCAAAACCCGACACGACACCGCCACGGGGATCCCGTCGGCGGCGAGCTCTCTCACGAGCGGGTAGAGCCTTTTGACGGCAGATTCGCCTGCGACAAATAGGCAGCGGCCTGGCGCAGGACTTCGTTCTCCTGCTCCAGCAAGCGGTTACGTCGACGCATCTGCCGTAGTTCGGCTGACTCGCAGGTGGTCTTTCCGGGCTTGTTGCCGGCATCGATGTCTGCTTGGCGCAGCCATTTCGCGATGGTGCCTTCGTGGACTCCGAAGTCTTTGGCGATCTGTCCGATCGTCGTCTTGGAATCCCTGGTCTGGACGACGCGAATGACGTCGTCGCGGAATTCTTTCGGGTAGGGCTTTGGCATGGTGTTCATCCTTCCAGACTTGCCTGTCAGCAAGCCAGATTAGGTGTCACCAATCCCTGCATCAGTCCCCTTGGGCAAAATACGCACTCGCTTTCCGCAGGATCTCATTAGCCCGGCGCAGCTCCCGAACTTCCTTTTCCAAGTCCGTGATGCGTCGTTTGTCATCGCTCGTCATTCCTGGCGCTTCACCGGAATCCACATGGTTTTGCTTCACCCAATTACGGAGGGTGTTCTTATTGATTCCGATCTGTTCACCGACCAGCTGGCACGCGGCACTCACAGCCAGCGCGGGTTCGCAGGTCAGCTTCTCATTGACCATACGCACAGCACGGTCACGAACTTCTGTAGGGTACTTACTCGGTGCAGGCATGTTCCTATCCTCTCGGTTAGATCAAACCCTCCACCACACCCGGGGCGATCCACACGCTCAAGCCCATCATCGAAACGACCGTCACGATCGCAGGCCACACCGTCGCTGCCGCCGACCCCATCAGCGACGACGCTTCCTACATCCGCGACGCAATCACACCGCCAGGGTAGCTACCGTTGTGGAAGTCAGGAGCAGGGCCATGGCGCNGCTACCGTTGTGGAAGTCAGGAGCAGGGCCATGGCGCGATCGTCAACACCTCGTCGATGTCGGGCAAGAACGGCAGCCCAGGCCTGTCGGCCTACAACTCGAGCAAGTGGGCGGTCAACGGGATGACACAGACGGCCGCACTCGAATACGCCGGCCGTGGGATCTGCGTCAATGCCATCTGCCCGGGCGGCACGCTGACAGCCGCGCTGGAGGGATGGAAGGAATCCTCCCCACAGCAGTACGAAGCAGTAGCCGGATCCATTCCGATGAAGCGCATGGCCGACCCGCAGGAACAAGCCGACGCCGCGGTATGGCTGTGCTCATCGGAGGCGTCCTACATCACCGGCACGCTGCTCAACGTCGACGGCGGAGACGGCATCCTCGGCAAACAGTGACTGACCGGCGGTGGAACACCTGCCCGACGCAGCCGACCGTCACGGGTGCGTCAGCAGGTACACCCCGTCGCGGCGGCAGGTGACGATCTCCCAGCCGTCTTCCAGCAGGCCGGTGAACGTGTCGCGCAGCGCCATCCGCCAGCGGGTCGCCAGCTCCGGGTCGACACCGCGCAGCGATTCGACATCGCTGGGGATCTGCACACCGACGACTTCGGCCTCGCGCGGCACATCGCTCATCCGCGGCTCACCGTCAACGGTGTCGAGAGCGAACACCGGGTCAGCATCAGCCAGTCCCTCTGGCAGCGGCGGGCGGGCCGGCAGATCGAGCCGCCACGACACGAGCATCCGGTCAGAGGCCTGGCCTTCGTTGACGCCGTCGCGCATCTGACCGTAGAAGTCCTCGTAGTACTCCAGCGCATTGACACCCAGTCGGCTGAAGTTGAAGTAGGCATTGCGGGCGATGAGCGGATCGAAGGTCCACGTCATCTGCTTGATCCCGTGGTTGAGGCACCACAGCCGCTGATGCAGCTTCATCGCCGCACCGGTGCCGCGGCCCACCTGGTCGTGGCGCACGCCGGCGATGTGCGAGTGCATCATCTTGCCCAGCGGCTGGCCGAAGAACCCGATCGTCACACCGATGAGCGAATCGTCCTCAGCATCGAAGGCGCCGCCGACATAGTTGCCCGCATGTGCGAGCGCGACGATGAGTCCGGGCTCCAGCTGCGTCGTGCCGGCCCGGCCGACATTCCACACCTCGTCGAGCAGCAGCGAAGCCTCGGCCGCCTCGGCAGCGGTGTGCAGGCACCGCATGACGACACGGGCTGATTCCTGTGCCTCGGCGAGCTGATCTTCGGCTCCGGCGATGATGTTTTCGTTGTTCATGGGCACATTATCCCACGCGAGCGCACTACCGCCAGGGTGCTGGCCGTCCCGCGAGCCGGCCGGGGTCGAAATGTGGCGGGGCGCGGTGTACGTTTGCCCTTATGCTGACTGAATCCCCGCTCACCATCGCGATCATCGGCGCCGGCACCATCGGCCTGTCCTGGGCCCGGCTCTTCGCTTCCCACGGCCACCGCGTCCGCCTCTTCGATCCGCGCCCGGATCTGGAGCAGGTAGCCGAGCAGCTGAGCGCCGAGACCGAGGTGCCGATCGAGGTCTGCCAGTGCCTCACCGGAGCCGTCGACGGCGCTGATCTCGTGCTGGAGTCCGGGCCGGAGAGCGTCGAGGCCAAGACCCAGCTGTTCGCCGATCTCGTCGATGCTGCCCCGGCCGACTGCGTGCTCGCGTCCTCGTCCTCGGCGATCCTGCCGACGACGATCGCCGCCCGCCTGTCCGATGAGGCCGCCGCCCGCGTCGTCATCAGCCATCCGTACAACCCGCCGCATGTCATGCCGCTGGTGGAGATCGTCCCCGGTGAGCGCACCGCGCCCGAGGTGGTGGCCGGCCTGTGTGATCTGCTCACCTCGCTCGGCCGGGTGCCGGTGGTCGTGGAGAAGGAAGCACCGGGCTTCGTCGGCAACCGGCTGCAGAATGCGCTGCTGCGCGAAGCGGTCCACATCGTCGAATCCGGCATCGCGAGTGCTGAAGACGTCGATGTCGTGCTGAAGAACTCGCTGGGCGTGCGCTGGGCTGCCGTCGGTCTGTTCGGCGGCCTGCAGCTGGGCGGGGGAGAAGCCGGTCTGCGCGGGTTCATGCAGCACATCGGCCCGTCGTTCGCACAGATCGACGTGACGGAGCCGGACATGTCGGACGCCGGCATGGAGCCGGTCATCGCACAGGTCGAACAGGCATACCCTTCTGCTGAGGCGCTGGCCGCTGAGCGCGACCGCATGCAGGAGGGCATCCTCAGACTGCGGGCGGAGTTGATCGCAGATGAGGATTCAGAACAGCCCGGCGCCGATGATGAGGACGCGGCAGCCGAGGCCTGAGTCAGCTAGTCGAGCCTGTGCTGGCTGGCCGGGCTTGATCCGGCAGGCGCAGGCTGATCCGGCTGGCTGAGCCAGTTCCGGCTGCCTGACCCGACGGCGTCAGATCGCTGCGCGGTAGAAGTACGTCGTCCGGTTGGTGATGAGCCCGTCCTCGTCGAAGGTGAGGAAGTCGGCGAATCGCTCGCTGGCCTCTGACCCGTCCTTGAGGGTGCCGGCGAATGAGCCCTGCACGGCGGCCTGTCGTCCGGCGACCAACACCTCGGCGACGGTGTGCGCACCGGAGACGATGATCCGCTCGCCGTGGTAGAAGTCGGTGATCGCCTGCCCGACCATCGTCGGGTAGCCGGGCCGGTCGTAGCTGGCATCCGGGGCGAAGAGCGCCGAGGTGGCGGCAGCGTCGCCGGAGTCGACGGTGGAGTAGTAGCGGGCGGCGAGCTCTTCGATGCTGAGGTTCTGGGCGGTCACGGCAGGATCCTTTCGACAGCATGCGGGCGGGCGTTCGTGCCCGGCGTCCTGGCAGGTCTCAGCGCCAGTCTACGTGGTTGATCGCGAGGCCCGGCGGCGACTAGCGTGGGAGGCAACCGCGCCGGCGCCCATGCCGGCCTGCACCGTCGCAGCCCGGAGGCAGCGGTCTGCGAAGGATGACCGAAAGGAGTCACAGATGTCGCAGTATGCAGTCGTCAATCCGGCCACCGGTGAGGTTGTCGAAGAGTTCCCCACCGCCACCGATGAGCAGATCAACGACGCGCTCGCACGCTCCCACAACGCCTACTCCTCCTGGAGCACCACTCCGGTGGAGGAGCGCACCGCGATCCTGTCGAAGGTCGCCGAGATCTACTCGCAGCGCGCTGAGGAGCTCGCGGAGATCATCAAGATCGAGATGGGCAAGGCCGTCCCGGAGGGCAAGGGCGAGGTGGCCCTGTCGAGCATGATCTACCAGTACTTCGCCGACAACGCCGCCGAGTTCATCTCCGAAGAGAAGCTCAAGGGCCCCAAGGACGGTGAAGCCTACCTGCTGCGCAAGCCGGTCGGTTCGCTGCTGGGCATCATGCCGTGGAACTTCCCGTACTACCAGGTTGCGCGCTTCGCCGCTCCGAACCTGGCGCTGGGCAACACGATCATCCTCAAGCATGCTCCGCAGTGCCCGCGCTCGGCCAAGGTGATGGAGGAGATCTTCGTCGAAGCCGGTCTGCCGGCCGACGCCTACATCAACGTCTATGCCTCCAATGAGCAGGTCGCTGACATCATCCTCCCGGACCCGCGAAACCAGGGTGTGTCGCTGACCGGCTCGGAGCGGGCTGGTTCGGCTGTGGCCGCCGAGGCGGGCAAGAACCTCAAGAAGGTCGTCCTGGAGCTCGGCGGCTCGGACCCCTACGTGGTGCTTGACTCCGCCGACCTCGACGCGACTGCCAAGACTCTGTTCCAGGCCCGCATGGGCAACACCGGCCAGGCCTGCAACTCGCCCAAACGCATGATCGTCATGGACGACATCTACGACGAGTTCGTCGAGAAGATCACCGAGACGGCCAAGAAGTTTACCCCGGCTGACCCGCTGGCGGAGGATTCGCGCCTGAGCCCGCTGTCGTCGAAGGTCGCACAGCAGCGCTTCATGGAGCAGGTTGAGGCGGCCGTCGCTGATGGTGCGACTCTGCGCGCCGGCGGCAAGGCCTATGAGGGTGAGGGCTCCTTCGTCGAGCCGGTCGTGCTCACCGATGTGCAGAAGGGCAAGCGCGGCTACTACGAGGAGCTGTTCGGCCCGGCGTTCATGATCTTCCGCGTCTCCAGCGACGAGGAGGCCGTCGAGCTGGCCAACGACACCCCGTTCGGTCTGGGCTCGGCTGTGTTCAGCGCCGACATCGACCGCGCCGAGAAGGTCGCCGGACAGCTGCAGGCCGGCATGGTCTTCGTCAACGGTCCGGAGCAGTCCCGCGAGTTCCTGCCCTTCGGCGGCGTCAAGCGCTCCGGCGTCGGTCGTGAGCTCGGCCCGCTGGCGATGGACGAGTTCTGCAATAAGCAGCTGTACTACAAGAACAGCTGATGACCGCCCACCGCTGATTGCGGTGACGGTCTCCGTTCCCGAGGCGGGGCGCACCTGAGCTGATTCGCTCAGCTGGGTGCGCCCCGCCTTCGTGTGTGCCGGCGGTCGTTCCCCGTGGGCGCGTGGACCCACGCCTGATGCAGCGCCTGAGTGTGCGCTTGCACCGGCTTTGACTGTGACTGGGCCCGAATATGAACGTGGCCCGCCGGGATGATTCCCAGCGGGCCACAAGCGTCAGCTTCTCAGCTGTCGGTCATCACTTCTTGGTGCTCTTGCGACGGCCGACGGCCATCGCTGCGGCACCGACGGCCAGCAGTCCGGCTGCGCCGTAGAGCGCGGTCAGGTCCGAACCGGTGCGCGGCAGCTCGCTGCGGTCGCGGTCGCGGCCCTTGTCGGAGTCGCCGCCGCCCTTGCTGTCATCACCAGCGTGGACGGAGAAGTCACCGTAGGCTTCTTCCTCGCCGTCAATGCAGGAGGCAATGACGTGGTACTCGCCGATGTAGGCCGAGTCCGGAGCGTTGCCCGTTCCGTGGATGTGCTCGATGACGGCGGTGCCGTGCTCATCGGTCTCAACCTCGGTTTCGTATGACAGGTCGCCTTCGTACTGCTCGATGATGAACGTGGCGATCTCGCCGGGGTAGCAGCCGGTCAGTTCGAGCTTGACGCCCTTGTTCTCGTTGCGGAAGTCAGCCACGCTGATCTTCTTCGGTGCGACCTTGAGCTCCGGCTCCCACTTCTCGTCGTCGCCGTCGTCCTCACCGATGATGGTGACAGTGAAGTCGAAGGTCTTGGACTCTTCGCCCTCGCGGGTGACGGTGACGGTGAAGTCAACCTTGTCACCGACTTCGAAGTCGCTCGGATCGCCCTCGTAGTAGACGCCGGTGACGAGCTCTTCACCTTCAGAGGTCTCCGGCTCGTTGGTGAGGCTGTTGGTGACAACGTCACCGGGCTGGAGGTTCGAAGCCGTGATGCTGATGCCCTTATCCGGGTTGGCGAGATCAGCAGCAGTGATCTCATCCGGAGCCGAGCTGACCTTCGGATCGAAGGCCGGCGCATCGTCCTCACCGGCAACGGTGACAGTGAAGTCGAAGGTCTCCGACTCTTCACCGCGAGCAACAGTGACCGTGAAGTCGATCTTCTGACCGGGCTCGAAATCGCTCGCCTTGCCCTTGGAGTAGAGCCGCAGTTCGAGGCGTTCACCCTCTGCAGTCTCCTCACCGTCCGTCAGGCTGTTGGTGACAATGTCACCGTTCTGGAGATTCGAGGCCGTGACCATGATGCCCTTTTCAGGGTTGACCAGATCTTCAGCGGGAATCGTCGTCGGCTCGACCTCTACCGTCGGGTCGAAAGCGTTGTCATCCTGCTTCTCGATCTCCAGCTCGAGCGTTTCGCTGTATTTCGAACCGGTTCCGCTGCCGCCGATGACGGCCTTGATCTTGAGGGTTCCAGCCTCTTCGAGCTCTTCGACGGACGAATCGGACGTCGCGAGGGCCTGCGCCCTTCCCTCCGAGTCAGCATCACCCTTATTTTGCTTCACGTGCTCACCGCTGATGACGAGGGTGTCGCCTTCCTGCAGGTTCTCGGCAATCACCATCACACCACCGCTCTTGAATTCCTCGGCGCTGATCTTCCCGGCGCTGAGCGAGAGCTTCGGCTCCCTTGCGGTGGGGTCATCGGTCGGATCTTTGGTCGGATCCTCAGATGGGGTCGGGCTAGGGGGCGTTGTCGGCTCTGCAGTCGCGGTCGGAGACGGCGAGCCAGTCGGGTCCGGTGTCTCGGTCTGCGCGACCTTGTTCCCCGAATCGTCCGACTTCTTAGCCTGCTTCTCGGACTTCGTATTGTCCTGCTTCTTGGCTTTGGCCTTCTGCTCGGCCTTCTTCTCTGCTGAGGCGTCCGACTTCTTCTCGTCGGTCTGCTTCTTGTCCTCAGACTGGCCGGTGTCAGCGGACTGAACTGCTGACGGGGTGGCAGTCTCTGTCTCTTCCGGCGTCGGCTGCGCGAATGCGGCCGAAGAACCGAAGAATGCGCTTGCGCTGACGAGCGCGGCAGCAGATGCGCCGGCAGCCAGGCGACGGAGAGATGTGAGTTTCATCGTACTGTCCCTTCGAGGGTCAGAGAAATATCAATTCTCTCTGAGAGTAACCTGGGTAACACTGGGTGACAACCAGGTTTCCTGAACTTTCGATGAATTGACTTGGATTTGCGGCAGATCGTCCGATATTCGGCCGATCCGGCGGGCCCGTTCCCGAGGCGGGGTGCGCCTGGGCTGACTCGTTCAGCTGGGTGCGCCCCGCCTTCGTGTGTGCCGGCGCCTTCTCGTCCGGCCTCCTGGATGACCGGCTCATCGGTACAGGGGACGTGAATCGGCTGTGGCCCGCCGGGAGGATTCCCAGCGGGCCACAAGCGTCAGCTACTCAGCTGTCGGTGATCACTTCTTGGCGGTCTTGCGACGGCCGATCATCATGGCTGCACCACCGACGGCCAGCAGTCCGGCTGTGCCGTAGAGTGCGGTGAGCTCCGTACCGGTGCGCGGCAGCTCGTCGCGGTCGCGGTCACCATTGTCGGAGTCACGGTCGCCCTCGTCGGAGTCGCCGCCGCCCTTGCCATCGTCATCAGCGTGGACGGAGAACGAACCGGCGGCCTCTGCGTCACCGCAGGTGGCGGTCACGGTGTACTTGCCGAGGTATGCCGAATCCTTGGCATCGCCGGTTCCGTGGATGTGCTCGATGACGGCGGTGCCCTTATCGTTGACGTCGGCCTCGACCTCGTGCTTCAGCTCGCCGTTCTCGTGCTCGATGACGAACGTGGCGGTCTCATTCGGGGTGCAGGTCGAGACCGTGAGCTGGACGCCCTTGTTCTCGTTGCGGAAGTCAGCGACGCTGATCTTCTCCGGCGAGATCTTCAGCTCCGGCTCGGCGGTCTCATCGTCCCCGTCGTCTTCAGCGACGATGGTGACGGTGAAGTCGAAGGTCTTCGACTCTTCACCGCGAGTCACGGAGACGGTGAAATCGACCTTCTGGGCGACTTTGAAGTCGCTGGCGTCGCTTCCGTAGTAGACCTTGGTCTCCACGGTGTCGCCCTCAGCGGTCGTCGTGTCGTCAACGAGTGTGTTGGCAACAACATCGCCGGCCTTGAGGTTCGTGGCGGTGATTGTGATGCCCTTGTTCTTGTCGGTGAGGTCAGCGGCGGTGATCTTATCTGGAGCCGACGTCACCTTCGGGTCGAATGCTGCGTCGCCTTCGTCCTTGACGATTTTCACCGTGAAGGATTCGGACTGCTCGTTGCCGGTGCTGTGCGGATTGGTGACGGGGGCCGTGAAGGTCACGGAGCCGGCGTTTTCGAGCTCTTCGACCGACGAATCGGACTTCACAACGACCGTCGCCATGCCGTCCTTCGCAAACGCGGGCTCCGCCGTGACGTGCTCACCCTTGACCTCGACAACGTCATCAGCCTGCAGGTTCTTAACGGTGACCGCTACGCCTCCCTCCCTGAGGCCCTCAGCGCTCACCTCGTGGGCGCTGAGATCGAACTCAGGGGTCGTCGCGGCGGTCTTCGCCTCCGGCTTGGCGGACTTGGACGTCGAGTTCTGGGTACCGGTCTCGCTTGCCGTCGACGCCGGATCCGCGGTCGGCTGTGCGAATGCGGTCGAGGCGCCGAAGAAGGCGCTCGCGCTGACGAGCGCTGCTGCCGAGGTACCGGCAGCGATGTGTCGGAAAGTGGTGAGCTTCATGCGGCTGTCCCTTTCGAAGATCAGAGAGTTTTCAATCCTGTCTGAGAGGAATCTGGGCAAACCGCTTATACAAACTCACTTATTGAATATCCGGTGAACGACTCTCTCTATATATATGGCGGGTCGTCCGAAATTCGGCCTAAACCGGCATCTGCGACGAACTGACGCCCCTGGCGACCCCACCTGAGCGCGCGAGCATCCCTGCCCGTAGCATGGTGAAGGCGCGCCAAACCGCGACCACCTCACAGCACAACCAACGCTCAATGAAGAGAGGGACCACCCCATGGCTGCCCACACTCCGCCCCCGACCACCCCGGAAACTCGGGAAGCCCACTCCAACGCCCAGGCCTCGCGCGGCCTCATGCGCCCGCTCAACTACTTCCTCGAGCGCTGGGTGCCGTCATCGCTGGTCTTCGCCATCCTGCTGACCCTCATCGTCGCGATCCTCGCGTTCATCCTCACCGATGCCGGCCCCGTCGATGTGCTCACCGGCTGGGGCGAGGGACTCTCCGGGCTGCTGGAGTTCATGACCCAGATGGCCCTCATCCTGCTGCTCGGCCACATTCTCGCCAACACCGGCCCCGTCCGCAGGGGCCTCTCCGCCCTGGCCGCCGTGCCGCGCAGCCCACTCATGGCCTATCTCTTCGTCTTCGTCATCGCCAGCTTCGCCTCCCTCATCACCTGGGGCCTCGGCCTCGTCGTCGGTGCGCTGCTGGCCCGCGAGATCGCCATCCAGGCCCGCGAGAAGGACATGAAGGTCCACTTCCCGCTGCTCGTGGCCGCCGGCTACTCCGGCATGGTCGTCTGGCACATGGGCTACTCCGCCTCGGGCCCGCTGACCGCCGCAACCCCGGACTCCTTCCTCGCCGAATCGCTCGGCGGTGACGTCATCCCGGTCTCACAGACGATCTTCGCCGGCTGGAACATCGCCGCCGCAGCCGCCGTCATCATCGTCTGCGCCGCCCTGTTCGGGCTGGCCGCCCCGCGCCGGAACGACCCGGTCATCGAGCTGCCCGCCCACGTCGAAGCCGAAGCCTACGACCCGGCCCACGAAGACGTCACCACCCCAGCCGACCGGATCGACGCCTCCCGCATCCTCACCCTCATCACCGGGCTCGCACTCGCCGGCTACCTCGTCGTCCACTTCGTACAGGGCGGATCGCTGACCCTCGACGTCGTCAACTGGTCGTTCCTCGCGCTCATCTTCCTGCTCGTGCGCAGCCCCTTCGAGCTCATCCACCTGACCAAGGAAGCCGCCGCAAACGTCGGTGAGATCCTGCTGCAGTTCCCGCTCTACGCCGGCATCCTCGGCATGATGCAGGTGACCGGGCTCATCGCGGTGTTCTCCAATGCGCTCGTCTCGATCGCCAACCCGACGACCTTCGGCCTGCTCGCCTTCCTCGCCGGCGGCCTCGTCAACTTCTTCGTCCCCTCCGGCGGCGGCCAGTTCGCCGTGCAAGGCCCCATCATGCTCGAAGCCGCCGACCAGCTCGGCGTCGACCCGACGATCGCGATCATGGCCGTGTCCTACGGCGACCAGTGGACGAACATGATCCAGCCGTTCTGGGCGCTGCCGGTGCTCGCCATCGCCGGGCTGAAGATGCGCGACATCATCGGCTACACCACGCTCACCCTCCTCGGCTCCGGTGTCGTGCTCGCCGCGACCATGCTGCTCATCAGCTGACGGTCGCTCACCAGCCTCTTGCCGCGCCCGAGGTGCGGGCCGGGTTCCCAGCCCAGCTCACCCGGGCTCGCCCGACCGCTGGCGGGGCGTGGGTGCGGGCGGGTGCCGGCCGCTGGCGAGGCGTGGGTGCGGGCATGCTGCATTGTTAGAGTGCGAGCATGCCTGAGATCCGCGTCTCCGCCCTCGTCATCGGCCATCCCGAGCGCCGCGAGCTGCTCATGGTGCGCAAGGCCGGCACCCAGGCCTTCATGCTGCCCGGCGGCAAACCCGAACCCGGCGAGACTGCCCGCAGCGCCATCATCCGCGAGGTCGCCGAGGAGCTGCACCTGGAGCTGGCCGATGACCGGCTCGAAGAGCTCGGCACGTGGACGGCTGCGGCTGCGAACGAAGCCGGGCATGCGGTGACCGGCACGGTCTTCGCTTACCGGGGTGTGCCCGGCGGTCTCAATGTCGCCGCGCCCGAGGTGTATGAGGAGATCGCCGAGGCCGCCTGGTTCTCCTTCGACGACCTGCCTGCCGATACGCCGCAAAGGCGCTTCGCCTCATTGACCCGCGATCACGTCATCCCGCATCTGCCCGGCTGGCTCACCGACCCCGCCGGCTGATCCGCCTGCGGGGCTGCTTCTTGCACCTGATCTACTTCTTGGGCTGGGTCGACTTCTTGGACGCGGACTTCTTCCCGCCCTTTTTGGCCGGATTCTTCTCTTTGTCCGGCTTCTTCTCTGGCTTCTTGGCCGTCTTCCTGCCGGACTTCTTCGCAGGCTTCGTCTCCGCGTCCTCGACCGCGGCAGCAGCCGTCTTCTCGCCCTCGGCTTCGGCCGCGTCCTCAGCCTCGGCCGCCGCCTTCTGAGCCTCAGCCTCCTCCTCAGCGCTGAGTTCGCCGAAGGCGGCATAGGCGTACAGGGCCCGATAGACCTCGTTGAGGCTCACCTCGGCTTCGGCTGCGAGGGCCTGCACCACGCTCAGGTACTTCTCGTACGGCACGCGGGCGGTGATCCGCGACTCCAGCAGCCCGGCGTCGAAGAGCACGCCGACAGCACGCGCGTCCATGAGCGCGAAGCGCTCGGGGTAGACCGCGGAGAGGATGGCGCTGGCGAATGGCTTGCCCACCCCGTCGATGATCGACAGCATCGGGATCCGCCAGCGATCCGGGGTGTCCTGCTCCAGCGCCAGGTAGGTGAGGTACTCGATCTCCTTGCGGACGGACTTCTCGGTGAAGCCGGTGAGGATCGGCAGCACCGCAATCGCCTTCCACTCCGCGAAGCGCAGCAGCGACTTGTACGGCAGCTGCTCCTGCTTGCGGGCCTTCTTCGCATCTTTGCTCAGCAGGCGCGCTTCGAGCTCGGTGACGCAGTAGCGGGGTGCGTGGCGGGTGATGAAATCCGGGGTGATGTTTAGGGCCGTCATGGGCACATCATATCGGTGCCGGCTCACCCGCCCCACAGCACGAGCACGGCGCCGAGCCCGGCGAACAGCGCAACCCCGGCAAGGACGACCGCGGCGATGACGACCGGGTGGAGACCTCGGGCGCGGGGCAGCATGACCCCGGGAGCCAGGTCGTCCACGGTGTGCCGCCGC
Source organism: Brevibacterium otitidis (assembly GCF_042429315.1). NCBI lineage: Bacteria > Bacillati > Actinomycetota > Actinomycetes > Micrococcales > Brevibacteriaceae > Brevibacterium > Brevibacterium otitidis. The sequence continues at coordinate 12,827 of NZ_JBHMAU010000011.1, forward strand.
GGGGCCGGGGTCGGGGTGTCGGTCTTCGGGGGAGCGGCGGGCAGGCCGTAAAGGTCGCGGGGGATGTCCTCATGGGGCAGACGTGAGTACACAGGATGCTCCTCGAGCAGATCGGCGATGGTCACCTCACTACCGAGTCAAGCCGAGGCCGGTGCAACAGCAGTGGCCGGCATGTCGCAGGTCGGTTACATCGTCGGCACTGCGTCGGCGCAGCAGCGGGAGCGTACCGGTCAGCTGTGCAGGCTGAAGCGCTGTAGGTTTCCCCGCCAGTTGCGGGCCAGCAGCACGAGGGCGGTGAGGGTGACAGCCAGCGCCGGCCAGTAGCTGTACCGATAATCCTGTGCGGGGACAACGGGAATGTAGCTCATGAGGTAGATCCAGGCCGACGCTGCGAGGCTGAGCTCGGTAATGTGCGAGCGCCAGCGTCGGATGAGCGCCAGCCCGATGAGCGTCGATCCGGCCAACCAGAACCACGCATGGTACAGCCACGGCAACTGGGTGACGCCGAAGTCTACGACGTAGTAGTGCATCGCCTGATGCAGTCGCGGGGAGCCCCATTCGACCCCGTGTTCGCGACCCTCACCGGAGATCCCGGGGAACTGGAGCTTGCTGGTGAACAAGAAGCGGGCGAAGGTCTCGGCGCGGTAGTCGATGTATCGCGGCAGATACTGCGGAAGCGTCTCCTTCCACAGTGCGATGACCTCTTCCTTCTCTGCGATCTCGGTGAAATGGCCGTTGGCCCCGGTGCCCCAGCACGCCCAATACACGTCCCACACAACGCCCTTGTCGCTGCAGATCTGACGGGCATTGCGGATCTTGTCCTTCAGATCCTGCGGGGCCGAACTGCTGTCGATCGCCGACTGCGGAACGGCGAAGACGAGGTCATCGAGCATGATCTGAGTGAACTGGGAGCTGTGGTCAGGTTTCGTCGCGGCATCGACCGCCGCCCCTCCGCCGAGCAGCAGACCGGAGAACAGCCCGAAGACCGCGACCGTGCAGGCTGCAGCGCGCAGAACGCGACGGCGGACCCAGCCGCGCACACGGGCATTCTGGAACAGAATGATCGACAGCCAGATGAGCAGGGGGACTAGGGCGACGACGGCGTTCTTCCGTACGAGTGTGCCGTAGACGAAGAAGGGGATTGACGCCAGGCCCCACACCCACGCGGAGCGGCTGCGCCGGCTGGCGATGAGCAGCAGCACCGCACCGGCGTAATACGTCAGTCCCATCTGCGTGTCCTTCCAGATCACGCCGATGAGGTTGGCGGCGTGCGGCGCGGAAAGGAGGAACAGGCCCAGCAGGCCGATCCGGAAGCTCGCCGATCGGTCGTAGAGATACCAGCATGTCAGCCACGCGCACACGGTCGCGAAGACGATCTGCACTGTGGCAAGGGTGCCGTAGTCTCCCGTGGCCTGGATGAGCAACCGCCAGGCTGCGCTCATGATGACCGGATGCCAGTCGTCGTAGCCGATCCGGCCCTCGGCCTGGGCGAGCTGATGAAAGGAATCGTGCGTCAACGCGCCCGGTGACATCGCCCGGTTGACAACATAGCCAAGCAGGGCAGCGACGACTGCATAGGCGATGAGCGCTGTGCGCCGGCTGCCGAGGATCTGCTGCGCCCGGGTCTGGGCATGGCGGGAGAGGAGTTGGAAGGTCGTCACAGAGTCGATTTAACCACGCCTGCCAAGCGTGCCCGGAGACGGGTGAGCCCGGGCGGGACATGCCTGCGCCCGGGCCCACCTTGGACGGGGAGAGTCACACCTCTCAGCAGGGACGCGTCTCCGGTGCGACCGTGAGCGCCGGATCGTTCTTGACGACGCCCTCCAGGGCGGCGTCGATCTTCGTCTTGACCTCGGCATCGAGCTTGACGCCTGCGGCCTCGGCGTTCGAGGTGATCTGCTCCGGACGTGAGGCGCCGACGAGGGCGGCTGCCACATTGTCATTGGACAGCACCCAGGCGATCGCCAGCTGCGCCATCGTCAGCTCCAGATCCGCAGCGATCGGCTCGAGCTTGGCGACAGCCTCCAGGGTCTCGTCGTTCAGCAGCCCGGCGACAGCCTTCGCGCCACCGGACTCATCGGTCGCCCGCGAGCCGGCCGGCAGCGGCTGGCCCGGCTTGTACTTGCCGGTCAGCACCCCCTGAGCGATCGGCGACCACACGATCTGGGAGATCCCGAGCTCACGGCAGGTGGGCACCACCTCGGGCTCGATCACCCGCCACAGCATGTTGTACCGCGGCTGGGAGGAGATGAGCTGGATGCCCAGGTCCTGCGCCATCGCGTGGGCGGCGCGGATCTGCTCGGCATTCCATTCGCTCACACCGATGTAGAGGGCCTTGCCGGCGCGCACGACATCGGCGAAGGCCTGCATCGTCTCCTCCAGCGGCGTCTCGACGTCGAAGCGGTGAGCCTGGTACAGGTCGACGTAGTCGGTCTGCAGACGCGAGAGCGAACCGTTGATCGATTCCATGATGTGCTTGCGCGACAGGCCGCAGTCGTTGTGCCCGCGCGGGCCGGTGGGCCAGTAGACTTTCGTGAAGATCTCCAACGACTCCCGGCGCTCGCCCTTGAGCGCTTCACCGAGGACGGACTCGGCCTTCGTATTGGCGTAGACATCGGCGGTGTCGAAGCTCGTGATGCCGGCGTCGAGGGCGGCGCGCACGCACTGGCCGGCGACCTCGTTCTCCACCTGCGAGCCGTGCGTCAGCCAGTTGCCGTAGGTGATCTCGGAGATCTTGAGTCCGCTGTTGCCGAGGTAACGGAATTCCATCGGAGGGTCCTTCCTTGCTGATCGGTGGCCGGCGCCTGCCTGACGCGGCCTCACTGCCTCACACTACCGCCACGGACAGACGCGGCGGCTGGCTGTGCGCCCTGTGTTCCCTGCCGGTGTCATGGTTGAATGGTGGGCATGAGCTCCAGCTGGTCCCAGGTGCGCGCCGCTGTCGCTGAAGCGCAGTGGGAGGACGTCCTCGTGCGTCTGACCGGAGTGCCGCGGATCCCGCAGGACATCGCCTATGTGCTCGCCCGCGAATCGCATGACCATCCGGAGTTCCAGCAGATCCTGCTGACGCTCGACGCCGTGCAGGACTGCGTCCTCAACGCCGTCGATCCGGAACAGACCGGCCGCTGGAATTCGATGTCGCTGCTGCGGCACTTCGCCTCCCCGTTCGCCGGCTGGATGGACGCCCCGGCCTATGCGATCCGCTCCCGGATCGCCACCCGCCGGCAGAAGCGCGCCCTCGGCACCCGGGAGAGCATGGCGCTCGACCGGGAAAAGGCCGGCGAGCCGCCGCTGCCGGAAACCGTCGCCGAGGTGTGGGACCGGGTGCTGCGCGATGAGGGCTTCCTCAACGTGCCGCGCAGCCAGTTCCACGAATGGCTCTACGCCGATGTCATCCGCCGGTTCCCGGAGAAGATCCGGCGCGGTTCGGACACCCCGGCCGCCCCAGGGCTGGCGAAGGAGGCGATGCGCATCATCTGCGGCTGGGGTGATGCGCATCAGCGCGCAGAGCTCGCCCACAACCCGGAGCTCGCCCTTGACCTGCTGCTGAGCCTCATCGACGACCCGGTCGAGGATGTCGCGCGGGCGTGCGCCGACAATCCGCAGTGCACCGGGGACCTGGCCAACCGGCTCGAAGCCCGGTTCCCCGACCTCGGCGATGTGCTCGACCGGCTCCCCGGCGCTGACGTCGACCGCCAGCTGCGGGTGCCGGCAGTCGAATGCACCGAAGCGATCGTGGGCACCTTCCTGGGCGCAGTGCTTGCGACCCCGGCGGAGGGGGAGGAGCTGCGCGCCCGGCTCGCCGCCGGTGCTGAGACCGGTGCCGCTGCCGAGGCGGGGGCTGCTGCCCAGGCGGGGGCTGCTGCCCAGGCGGGTGCGGTCACGCTCGGCTCGGCCTGGTTCGACATCGCCTGGCAGGCCAGCGAGAGCCGGCTGGCATTCGACTGATCCGCAGCACTTGCCACGGCACCGGCGGTCCCAGCAGTTAGGGTGAAGTGCATGAATCGCCCTCACCGAGTCCAGCAGCTGCGCCGCACTGGCTTCCAGGCCCTCAACCGCGGCCGCTCTCTGGCGCACAAGGGCCTTGACGCGGTCAAGGACCGGCTGACAGAGCGCAGCATCGCCCAGCGCTTCGCACCGGCTGGCGCCGATTCCTTCACGGCAGCGCTGTACTTCGCCGGTGACAGCGGCAGCCTCTACCAGCTGAGCGAATGGCTGTGGTCCTGCGAGCAGCTCGCCGCACGCCTGCGCGACGCAGGATACGGCGACGCACCGCTCGCCGTCTTCTGCCGCCACGCCGGGCACGTCGAGCAGATCAGCCGGCTGACGACGCTGCCGGTGCGGTTCGGGCGCATGGCCCGTGATCTGGAGGCGTTCATGTCCCAGCCGAGCCTGCGCCTCGTCTTCTACGTCAACCAGTCGCCGCTGAACTTCCAGGCGCTGCGCTATCGGCAGCCGGCCCATGTCCATCTCAGTCACGGTGAGAGCGAGAAGATCTCGATGATCTCCAATCAGCTCAAGGCCTATGACTATGTCTTCACTGCCGGCCAAGCCGCCCGCGAACGCCTGCTCGCTGCTCTCATCGGCTATGCCGAACAGGGCGGCGAGCAGCGCATGATCGACGTCGGCCGGCCCCAGCTCGATGCCCCGCGGCAGGTGCCGACGGCGTGGCAGCAGACTGCCGCCGAAGAGCAGCTGACCGTGTTCTACGCGCCGACCTGGGAGGGCGATTCCCCGGCGATGGCGTATGGAACGCTCAAGCACAACGGCCCGGCGGTGGTGCGCGGCCTGCTCGATGCCGGCTGCCGGGTCATCTTCCGCCCGCACCCGCGCACCGGAGTGATGGATGTCGCGACGGCGCAGGCGCTGACCCAGACCATCCAGCTCGTGCGTGCACATCCGCGCGGATACGTCGATGACGGCGGCCGGCTCGGCTGGCAGTTCGACGTCGCTGATGTCTGCCTGACCGAGATGTCGGCGCTGGCCTTCGACTGGCTGTCGACGGGCAGACCGCTCGTGCTCATCCGCCCGGACGAACCCGGCGCAGAGGTGCTGCCGGGCGGACTCTTCGACCGCGTGCCGGCCGGTGAAGCCCGGAACCCGCGCGCCCTCATCGACATGGTGACCGCGGCTGACCGGTCGGCGAGCCGGGATGCGGTGCAGCGTGCGCAAGAACACTATCTCGGTGACACCGCGCCAGGTGAACAGCAGCGACGCTTCGAACACGGCGCCTTGAGCATCATCGACAAACGCCGCATGAACCTGTCCAGTCTCACGACATAGTTGACGCTCTCTCACTTGACTGGACGCGGCTGACTGTTGATGGGTGTCTCAGGACTTCGTTGACGGTTTCGGCAAGGATCAGACCATGCGATATCACTAGATGATTGATTCCAAGGGTTCAGTGGTCGTACGCGGTCAGTGACCGGAGTACCGGCTGTCCGGTCTTCTGGTTGTGCCAGATCGCAGTAGTCAGCGCGAGG
>NZ_JBHMAU010000110.1:0-4915 GCF_042429315.1 Brevibacterium otitidis
CTATCCGGGTCTTCTTCTCCGCCGGAATCGAGGGTGGTCTACCCATGTCTGACTCTCCTTCAGGACCTACATAACGGCCCTGCCACTAAGTCTGACGCGCGACACCCACACCGAACTCATCAACTCCGGGGCCGGATACGCGAAGTTCTGGAACGAACGACTACACGCCCAAGGCTGGCAACTAAGACGAGAGTAACTCTAGCGACCCTCCAACAGTGATACACCGAAATCATGGCAACCCGACAACGACCGAACTACCGTCGCCCTCCCACATTGTGGGCGGAGCCGTACGATGTAGTAGCTCATGAAGGACGTCAGGAAAAGGAGCCAGAACCTGCGCGAAGAAGTCCGGATTCTCTGGTCCACAGACGGCGACACCGCGTTTGGGGGTTCTGCGGTCCAGGTGCGGATGTGACAGGCTCTCAGCACCGGCCGGTGAGCTTGGTTCAAGCGCAAGCTCGCCCTCTTCCTCACCGGCATCGTCTTCGGACAGCAGACCGATAGCGACCCGGCCGATGATGTGAAGAGATCTTCCGCATGAACACCGACCGTACCTCCTGGCGTGCCCCGTCGCTTCCGAGCCACGTCCACGCCGCAGCGTGATCCTCAGGTCCACGGTCATGAGCCCGCGTTCGGACACCATCCGTACTCGTCGGCAATCGAGCACGACGGTAAGGCGCGTGACACGGATCTTCGATACAGTGCAAACGCCGCTGTGCGTACGAGAGGCGTCGGGTTCGACACCGACGGGTCCGGTCTCGGTTGAGGCGGTAAAGCTGGTCTTCACTCTCTCAGGCTGGGCGGATGTTCAGACCGAGAATGAGACGATGACATTGTCCACGGGAACGGTGCTGACTATTCCCTGCGGTATCGTGTGTGAAGGTCTGCCGTATGGCAATGTTCGTACGGTCACGTTCTACCTGAATGAAGACTATGTGGCAGAACAGGTGCGATGGTTGTCGGTTGCGCATCCAGTTGTGCACCACCTCAGAAACGCGATGATGGGTGACATCGGTTTGCAATGCCTCCACGTTCCGCATGATGCGATGCACGACCTTTTGGTGCCTCTTTTACGACTGACACACTTACCGCAGGGCGCAGCTCATGAGTTTGCGCGGCTCTCCCTCGCGTCCGAAGCATTGCATGCAGTCGGGACGAGTGCTGCGGCCACGGACTCGTGGTCGGGGAAACCCGAGTACGGCTTCCGTCGACCTCGACGAGAGGTCATCGCAGCGCTCGACCTGATGCGGGCCGATCTCCAGCGCGCGTGGCGGGTTGATGAAGTCGCCGCTATGGTTGCGCTATCGACATCTCAACTGGGGCGCGTCTTTCGCCGCGATCTCGGCACTTCACCGGCTGCATATCTGCGACGGCTACGGGTGGAGCGGATGGCTGAGCTCCTGGCCGCGACCAGCATGAGCGTCGGTGAGGCTGCCTCGGCTGTTGGATGGTCTGAGCCGTCGATCGCTAGCCGCGCTTTCAAGCGCCGATACGGGGTCAGTCCACGTGGTTACGCGATTTCGGCTCACCGCCTGTCCGGTGCGGCGTCGTAGGTCCCTGGTTTCAGCAATGCGTTCTCGTGCGATGACGCTCGCTTCTCCTGGTGCGCGTGCCTGTTCCAGCAGACGAAATGCGCGGTGACGCGCAGGTCACGTTCACGAGCCGCGCGTGGGCGACTCTTGTGTTCCAACCTGCCGGCGCCCAGGGCGCTCGGTTGGTGGGTATGTTGGCTCTTCGCAGATACGGGGGTAGGTGGTTGAGTGCGTCGGTGCCTGGGTGAGGGTCGAGGCCTTCCGATGATGGGAGTTCCTACACTGCCCATCCAGAAGACCTCGACGTGCACCACACTACCTTCGCGACCCCTGATTTGACCGTATTCTGCCGCCTCGACGAGCTTGGCCTTATGGCCGTGGGCCAGCGTCTCGAACCGGATCTGCCGCGTCGCCGAGCCGGCCCCGTGGTGCCGGGGTTGCGGCAGCCAGGCGATCTCCCGAGGGACGGATGCACGCCTGCTCGCGCACGAGCCGTGCGGTCACCGCCCGACGACGCTGCTGGTCCGCGTCCGCCGATACGCGTGCGCCGGGTGCGGGCGTTCCTGGCGCGAAGACCTCACCGCGGCGGCGCCTGCGCGGGGGAAGTTGTCTCGCGGCGGTATGCGGTGGGCGTTGGAGGCCATCGTGCTGGATCACCTCACCGTCTCTCGCGCCGCCACTGGCCTGGGCGTGTCCTGGCACACGGCGAACACCGCGATCCTCGCCGAGGGCAAACGTCGTCTGATCGACGTTCCGGGCCGGTTCGACGGTGTCCGAGTGATCGGCGTCGACGAGCACGTCTGGCGGCACACTCGCCTGGGCGACAAATACGTGACCGTGATCATCGACCTGACGCCGGTCCGTGAGAAGACTGGGCCGGCCAGGCTGCTGGACATGCTCGAAGGTCGCTCGAAGGCCGTGTTCAAGACCTGGCTCGTGGCCCGCCCGCAGTCCTGGCGGGACGGTGTCGAGGTCGTGGCGATGGACGGGTTCACCGGCTTCAAGACCGCCACCACTGAAGAGCTGCCCGACGCGGTGACGGTGATGGACCCCTTCCACGTCCTGAGGTTGGCTGGTGACGCGCTCGACGAGTGTCGCCGCCGCGTCCAGCGCGACACTTTCGGCAGGCGGGGCCGGAAAAGCGACCCGCTCTACAAGGCTCGCCGCACTCTCCACACCGGTGCCGGGCGCCTCACCGAGAAGCAGCAAGCACGCCTCGAAGCACTGTTCGCCGACGAGCAGAACGCCGAAGTCGAGGCGACCTGGGGCATCTACCAGCGCATGGTCACCGCCTACCGGGAACCCGACCGAGGGCTCGGCAAGTTCGTCATGCAGCAGCTCATCGACTCCATCGCAAGCGGAGTGCCGGGCCTGCTCGTCGAGCAGCGCAAGCTCCGACGGACGCTCAAGCAACGCGCCGCCGGTATCCTCGCGTTCTTCGACCGCCCCGGCACAAGCAATGGCCCCACGGAGGCCATCAACGGCCGCCTCGAGCACCTTCGCGGGTCGAACTTGGGATCCCGGAACCTGACGAACTACATCGCCCGATCGCTGCTCGAAACCGGCGGGTTCAGGAACCACCTACACCCTCAATTGCGATGAGCCTCTTAACGTCGATTGCCGATCGTGTGGACCACCTCTTCGCTGGCAGATACCCCTGGCTGTTCTGGCGCGCGGTGGACCCGACTCCGGCCTGCAGATCGCACCCCGCGGGCGAGTGTCGTCGCGACTCGAGGATCGAGCTTCGCAGATCGCGCGCTTGGGTGATCAGCGGACCGCGTGAAGGGCGAGGACGGACGAGCGCGCACCTGGCAGGTGCCGTGTGCCTCGCGAAACCCGCGAGCCGGCCGACTGCCAGGAGGTCCTCCCGTGTCGATTCCCCCACAATCGCCCGCGTCGACACCCGAACCGCGAATCGATCGCAGTTCAGCCCAGATCTATCTGGGCGATGCGATCGCCGTATTGTCCACTCTGCCGGCGCACAGCCTGGATTCGCTGATCACGGACCCGCCTTATGGACTCGCGTTTAACGGACAGGACTGGGACGACGTCACCGGGTTCCGCGAGTCCCTCACCGGCGTCGATACCTCCGGGATGAGCCCGGCGGAGGTGTTCGAGGAGTGGTGCGCGGCATGGGGTGCCGGTGCCGTGCACGCGTTGAAGCCGGGCGCGCACGTTGCAGCGTTCGGGGGTGCACGCACGTGGCACCGGATGGTGCGCGGCCTCGAGCGTGCAGGCCTGCAGATCCGTGATCAGGTCGCCTGGCTGCACTCGACCGGCATGCCCAAGAGCAGGGACATCTCCTATGCGATCGACAAGCACCACGGGATCACTCGCGCCGACCGCGTCGTGCAGCGCAGCGACACCGGCGAAGTGCTCGGGACGACCCACACCGTCACCGAGCGCGGCGCCCCGGTCACGGACGACGCGAAGGAATGGGACGGGTGGGGCACGGCGCTGCGCCCGGCCTTCGAGCCGATCATCATCGCCCGTACCCCGATAGCCGGAACCACCGTGGCGAATGTGCTCGAGTATGGCACCGGGGCGATCCATGTGGATGCCGGCCGGTTCGGCGACGGGAAGTGGCCGACGAACGTCGCGCTCGACCAGAGCCAGGCCGACGCTCTGGATGCCCTCACCGGAACCTGGGACGCGGAAACGCCAGTCTCGGCGCGGTTCCCGATCTTCCGGTTCGAAGCCAAGCCCGGCACCGAGGAACGTCCCCGCGCGTTCGGAGTCTCGCACACGACCGTGAAGCCCTTGGCGCTGATGCGCTGGCTGATCGAGCTGCTCACCCCCACGGGAGGTCGCGTCCTCGAGCCCTTCGCCGGGTCCGGGACCACAATCGAAGCCGCGCTGCAAGCAAGATTCGCGGTGACCGCCGTCGAGCGGGACGAAGCCTATTTGCCGTTGATCGAATCGCGGCTGGATCGCTGGGAGAACAGCCTCGACGCGAGTTGAGAACGATGCGCAAGGAAGCGACCATCAACAACCCCGCGGCCAGTCGGCGTGCTCCTCGTCGGGTGCGACGCCTACCTCCCTGGATGAGTGCCGCACCCACGTAGGGACGGGAAGCCGGCGCGAGAGACGAGGAGGCTGATGATGGTCGATCTGATCCGACCCGATGACGACGAGTTGCTCAACGATTTCCGGGTGGGAGTCGACTTCTCCGTCGGCGCCCGCGACTTCGGCGAAGCACGCACGCTGGTCGAGCAGGCACTGCAGGGCGAGAACCCAGATCGACTGCCGCTCGTGGTACGCGATCGCCTCACACTTAACCTTGATCCACCGATGTAAGTAGCCGGATCGAGCCGCGTGTGGAATGGAAATGCCCCTCCTGAACTGGGAAAATGGTGATGTTCTCAGTCAACATTCCCGGCCAA
>NZ_JBHMAU010000111.1:0-5319 GCF_042429315.1 Brevibacterium otitidis
CACGAACTGGAAACAAGCCCTGGCCCAGCTCGCTGTGGCCTTCCCCGACCGCATGGAACCCTACCTGTGAAAACCGCCCCATACACACTCAAGTTGACAAGCCCTTGATTCGAAGCTGAAGACTTCGCAGCGTTCGTCGAAGGAGCTGCGGGTGGGCACGTATGACGGGGGAGGGCGGAAGTACCGGTCGTATGTGAAGTTCGATGTCGGCAGCCTGAAGGATGGCAAGGTTGTTGATGCGAGGCTGCGGATGTTCAATTACTACTCTTCGACGTGTAAGGGTGGGCAGGTGATTGAGGCGAAGCGGATCACTTCTGGCTGGGATTCCGCGAAGATCACCTGGGATAAGCAGCCGTCAACGACGACGGCTGGGATGGGGACGAATACGCAGGCTTTGGGGTATTCGCCGGCGTGTAAGGGTGGGATGGTTGACTTCAATGTCACGAAGATCGTCGAGGCGTGGACGACGGGTAGGCAGGCGAATTATGGTCTGCAGATCCGGGCGCGCAATGAGTCAGCGTCGACGGCGTGGCGGCGGTACCGGTCGGCGAATCATGTTGCCGATAAGCAGGATAATCGGTCTGAGCCGCATCTGGTGGTGACGTGGAATCGGACTCCGGGGGTGCCCTCGACGCCGCAGATTCGTGGGGCTGTCAGGTCGGGTTCGTCGACGTTTACTGCAGAGAAGCGTCCGACGTTTGAGTCGGTGGTCAAGGATCCTGATGGTGGGAGCGTGAAGTTCGATATTGAAGTCAAACGCGATTCTGGTTCGGGTGCGAATGCCGGGTCGTGTACATCAGGGTTCGTGGCTTCGGGGCAGAAGGTGTCGTGCCGGCTGAATGCGGATTTGTCTGATAATGCCACGTATGTGGTCAGGACCCGGTCGTGGGATGGGAAGCTCAATAGTGCCTGGTCTGGCTGGACTGCGTTTAAGACAGCGCAGGCGACACCTGGCAAGCCGGTGATTTCATGTCCTGGCCCGTACGGCAACGGCAGCTGGCATGACCGCCCACCGGCAGAGGATGTGACGTGTACTGTTACTGCTGCGGGTTCGGGTAACGCGGGCCCGAACCGGGTTGAAGTCGATGTTGATCATAAGCGGACAACGGTTGCTCTCTCGGGTGGTAAGGCCAGTGTGAAGGTCTCGAAGGCTATCGGTGGGCACCGGATTGATGCGCGGGCTTTGAATGTGACGGGCAAGACCTCGGCGTGGGCTGGTGTGTACACGTTTGGGTATGGCACGGCTGGTATCACGGGCCCGGCTGATGGGACGACGACGACATCGACGATCCGGTTGGAGTCTTCAGCTCCGCCGAAGGGTGCTGCCAGTGCGGTGAGTGCGAAGGTGTACTGGCGGTTGGCCGGCTCGGGTGAGGATGATCGCTCGGGCTGGACTGAGGGCAGCAGCTTAAATGTTAGGGACAATGGCGCGGCTGGTGTGAGTGTTTCACAGCTGTGGAACACACAGGAGGCCACGGTCGCAGCTGATGGTACGAAACTTGATCCGCGCAGGCCTGCGCTTTTGGAAGTGCAGATCTGCTATGTGTTCACAGGAGTGTCGACGCAGTGCACCTGGTCTGTGCAGCCGGTGAAGGTGGTTCGGATCGCTCATGCGTTCGGGGAGGATTTCCCGACCTCCGATGCTGGTCCGGGCCAGGTTGCGTTGTGGACGGGGGAGTTCAACACTTCAGTCACTGATGTGAGCGTACCTGGTTATAACGGTGATCTGTCGATTTCGAGGTCGCATTCGACGTATGCTGGTGCGACCGATACCGTGCGCGGCATCTTTGGTCCGGGGTGGAGTGCAACTCTGGATGGGGATGACGAAGCTGGGATGGCTGGTCTGAGTGTGATCGATGCGACGCGTTCAGAAGGCATCATCGCTTTGGTCGATGATGAAGGGCAGCCGCTGGTCTTCCGGCAGCCGTCCCAGCGACGCATCCAGTCTGAACCTGGAGCGTATATTCCAGCTGATGACGACACCAAGAGCTCGGGTGTGTCCCTGACGATCCAGGGGGCTGGCAACGGTGCGAGAATGCTCGTCACTGATGACGAGGGGGTGGTGACGACTTTCACACCGGTGAAGGTGAGTGCCGATGCCGATACGGTGTGGTCACCTGCGTCTGTGGCATCACCGGGCAAGCAGGGGACGACGACGTTTACGAAGGATGCTGAGGGCAAGATCACGCGAGTGCTTGCTGGGTCGGCGCCTGGGGTGACGTGTGCTGCGACCGGTGCGTTGGCCAAGGGGTGCCGTGCTTTGGAGATCGAATACGCGAAAACCACCACAGCAACAGATCCGCAGCACGGTGATGTCGCCGGTCAGGTCAAGCAGATCGCCTATACCGGGTGGGATCCTGCAGCGCAGCAGGTGGTGACGATCCCGGTAGCTGAGTACCGCTATGACGGGGCCAAGCGTTTGCGCACGGTCAACGACCCGCGCTCTGGGTTGGCCACCGATTACACGTACACGACGGTGAAGCATGCGATCGGGCCGGCTTTGGGCAGTGTGACTCCGGCAGGTGAGAAGACCTGGTACTTCCACTACGGCACAGTTGATGAGCGGATGCGTTTGACCAAGGTCACCCGCGATCCGGTCTCTGGTGAGGGCGAAGCGGAAACACAGGCATCGTTCGTCTACGGACTCGACCCCACTGCTGGGGGTGCCGGTTTGCCGGATATGACCGCTGACGGAGTCGCCGCGTGGGGTCAGGACTCCGCCCCGGCACACGGATTCGCTGTGTTTGCTGCCGATCAGCCGACCGAGGGCGGAAGTGCTGCCGGCATTGACTCTGGATTGTGGGCGAATGCGGATCTGACGTATACGGATGCCTCAGGTTATGTGCTTAACACAGTGTCGTATGGTGCTGGTGGCTGGCTGCCGACCCGCACACAGTATGACGAGAAATACAACACGATCGGCCAGTGGGACACCGCCGGATTGCAGGCAGCCAAAGAGGCACGAGAAACCAACGCTGAGTTCGATGTGTCGTATTTCGCGACTGTGACCCGGTACAACACCGATTCGGCAGAGAAGAACGGTGAGGTGCCGGTCGTGCCGGCCGGCACGGTGGTCACTGATGTGTTCGAGCCGGTCGCTGAGGTCGTCTTGCCTGATGGGCAGAAAGTCCCAGCCCGCAAGCATGTGCATACCGATTACGATGAAGGCGCACCGAATGGGGGTATGAAACCCGCTCCTGCCGGGCAACCGGAGGCAGCGAAGCAGAAGTACCTGCTGCCAACCACCGTGACCACAGCAGCTGCAGCAGCAGATGCGGCACACTCCGATACATCGATTGCGATCCCGGAAGATCTTGCCGTCATCACACGGACGAAGAACAGCTACGACCCGATCGATAACGCCGAGGTGACAGGCCCGACGTCTGGCTGGACACTCGGCGCAGCAACAGCTGTGACGACGCTTGTTGATGGTGGTGATGACATTGTGGTCAGAACCCGGTATGACGAGCGTGGCGGTGTCGTCGAGGCCTGGCAGCCGAAGTCTGATGGCAAGGATCCACGCACGACGCTGACCGAGTATTACTCGGCTGATGGCACCGGGGTGTGCGGGAGGCGGCCGGAATGGGCTGGGCTGAAATGCCAGGCGTCACCTGGTGGCACACCCAGTAGCGGCCCGGAGCTGGTGAGTGAGACGATCACGGCCTATGATGTGTGGCTTAACCCAGTCACGGTCCGTGAAGCCAACGGTACGGCTACCCGTGAGACGACGACGACGTACCTGCCTGATGGCCGCACTGATACGACCGCGACCACCACCACCGGAGTGGATACGCACGCACTGCCGGTGACGAAGACTGTCTATGACAAGGCCACCGGACGGGCGACAGGAACACAGGCCCTGGAGAACGGTTCGGTTGTGGCAGAGACAGCCACTGGTTTCGATAACTGGGGGCGGGCAACCTCGTACACCAACAGCCAGGGCGAGACCACCCGCACCGAGTATGTACAGGCAGGTAAACCCGGTGCCGGTCAGGTCGCGAAGGTGACCTCTCCTGCCGGTGAAACCACCTACGGGTATGACGGTACAGATGCCAACGGGAAACAAGAACGCCGCGGGCTTTTGACCTCTCAAACGATCAGCAAGGCCGGCTCCTACGCTGCCGCCTACGACAGCGGCGGGAAACTGATCCGCCAGACCATGCCCGGAGGTGTTGAGCAGACCAGCAGCTATGACATCAATGGCACCATGACAGGCCTGACCTATGCCGGTACCATCACCAACGGTGGCGACACCACGACCGGGGCTTGGCTGTCCTGGCAGATCGACACCGACGTACTTGACCGGACCGTCAGGATGCGCACCCCTGACGGGCGGAGCGCGAACGCTGACGACGCTGCCAGTGACCTTGAGTACACCTACGATCCGGCCGGGCGTCTGATCCAGACAATCGACCGCACCGGCGCTACCAGTCCACTACCCGACCCGGGTACAGGACCGGGAGACACTGACAATTCCGGTGATAGTGAAGAACCCTCAGATCCCGGGATCAGCACTGAAGGCACTCCTCCGGTCACAGCCACAGCACCTGGTGACTGTGTGATCCGCAACTACACGTTTGACGCGAACTCAAACCGCACGGCACTTACGACTGCCGCTGGGCCAGAATGCGGCACTGAGAACGCCAAGACGGTGAAGAAGACCTGGTCACATGATGACGCCGACCGGATCACCGGGGAATACACCTACGATCAGCTCGGCCGTATCACGAAACTGCCCGCAGGTGATGCACCCCACCCAGAACACGGTGATATCGGCATCGAATACTTCGCCGATGACCTGGCGGCAAAGATCACACAAGGTGATACCAGCACCGCTTTCACCCTCGACCCCGAGGGCAGGCGCAGCCAGGAAACCAGCACCACCGGTGATACCTCAACAACGCTGCACCGTCACTACAGTGACAGCAGCGACAACCCCGGCTGGGTCACCACCGGAAACGGAGACGATACACACACCACCCGCTACGAATCCTCCATCGGGGGAGACCTCGGTATCACCCTCGAAACCGGCGGTAAAACTCAGCTGACCGTAGCCGACCCAGGTGGCGACACCGTCGCGACCATCGACCTGCCAGAAGGAGACACACCAGCAGGCGGCATCAACTCCTGGGCAAACTACACCGAATACGGCACACCAGGAACCACCACAACCACACCAGACACCGGACCCGTCACATACGGCTGGCTCGGAAGCTGTCGCGCGTCAGACTTAGTGGCAGGGCCGTTATGTAGGTCCTGAAGGAGAGTCAGACATGGGTAGACCACCCTCGATTCCGGCGGAGAAGAAGACCCGGATAG
>NZ_JBHMAU010000112.1:0-5630 GCF_042429315.1 Brevibacterium otitidis
CCGCCTCGCCCGCGGCTACCGCAACCAGCACAACTACCGCCTCCGCATGCTCCTCGCCGCCGGCGGACTCACCCCATGACCCCCACCGGATGTCCGAAGAGCCCCATAAGCTTCTTCAACTGCGTGGTCGCGGTGCCGGTGCTGTACGACGGCTTGAACCAGAACGACTTCGGCTTTTTCGACGGTAGCTCACCCAAATCAGGGCGCTGCTTCTTATAGAACTGATATCCGTTCTTCGTCTGTTTCAGCACAAGGTTGTGGGTCTCAGCGGCGAACTTTGACTTCCTCCAGTACCAGCTCAATTCCTTGCCCTCGGGATTAACGGGCCAAACGGCTGCATGACGCGAATCCAGTGGCCTGTCATCCTCAGTCACGTAAGCTTCGAGGGTGTCCGGATCAATGAAGATCGGATACCAGAGGTTGGGCCGCTTTTCGCGCGGAGCATTCACGCCGGTTGCGCGTAAGTTGTCGGCTTCCTTGTATAGGCCATACTCATCGTCAGACCATTCTGCGATGAGAGTCTCCTCCTCAACGGGAAACTCGCCCAACGTCGCATGAGACTTGTCGCGGAGGCACACGACTATGAACTCATGTGTCTCGGCAAAGCCGTATGCATCCTGGTTTCCTTTCAGGTTCATGACCACGGGGAGAGCACCAAGCACATTGTCACGCCCGAAGATCTCTTCGCAGAGTCGAACGAGGTTTGCCACCTCGTTCTCGTCGATCGAGATCACAATTAGGCCATCACGCGTGAGCAGATTGCGTGCCAGCTTCAGTCGCGGGTACATCATGCTGAGCCAGTCGGAGTGGTAGCGGCCGTTGGTGTCAGCGTTAGCAACGAGGCGCCCGCCTTCGCGGTCGGTCTGGCCCGAGCGCGCGAGGTAATCGGCGCTAGTTTCGGAGAAGTCGTCGTTGTAGATGAAGTCGTGGCCGGTGTTGTACGGCGGGTCAATATAGATCAGCTTGACCTTGCCGAGGTACGACTCCTGGAGCAGCTTGAGTGCATCGAGGTTGTCACCCTCAATGAAGAGATTCTGCGTCGTGTCGAAGTCCACCGACTCCTCGCGAACCGGACGCAAGGTCTTAGCAATGGGCGCGTTCGCCGCGAACGCTGCGGCACGCTTGCCGGGCCAGTCCAGGCGGTACCGCTCCTGAGGTCCCTCCACGATGTGATCGCTCAGCTCCTGCCGGAGCAAATCGAAGTCAATCGCGCGGGTGAGGTTGCCGTCAGAATCGATGCTCTCGGTCACGACATTCGGCAACAGTTCGGCTATCTTGTCGATGTTGGCCCGCGTGAGGTTGGGCGAGGTCATGCGCATCTTCTCCACGAGATCACCTCTGCTGGTCGAGTTCGTTTTGCTTGGTCTTGAGCATGCGACGCAGCTCCACCTTGCGGTTGAACTGCGGCTCTGTGCGGAGCTTTCGCTCCAACGATACGATCTCTCGTTCGAGCCGGCGCACCGCGTTGACCCTACCCGTCACTTCCGACAACTCCTCGCCAGGGCGAGAAGCCAGCGGTGTGAGAGGTTGGAGAAGCTCCGTGTACAACGCGGGAAGCGCGATCGCAGTCGGAAGTGACTGCCGTGCGGTGTTCGCTGGCAGCCAGCCGGTCGAAAAGTACTCGCCGAGTTTCGGCACGCCGGTACCGAGTTGCTTATGCGTCGCAACCATTCGCGCCTCCGCCTGCCCAACCGCGGTGCGAGTGATCTCGAAAACCAGCGGGAACTGCACCGCCTTGTCGATTGCGCTGAGCACCGCATCACTGACGTCGCCTTGCTTGGCGTCGAGCACGAAGACCTGAATCTCTGGCACCTGCTCGGAGCCGGGGAGATTGATAGTATTCTCGGCCAATTTGTACGCCCAAGTGAGGCGCTGGACCTCGGAGACGAACAGCTCCCGCACAGCAGGCTTCACGGCGCCATGCTCATAGAACTTCTCTTTGGGCACCCGCTGGCCGACTGTCGCGTTCACCGGCCAGCGATACAAGAGGTCAGCCATTCCAAACGTCCTGCTTTCGCTCCACCACTGCCACGAACGCGGTAAGCTCAAAATCATCCAGACCGGCAATCGTCTGCGTCAGAGCCGTAGTGCTACCGCCAGTGAAGAGGCTGTCGATATCGCGCTCCTGTGTGACGTCAATCATCGAATGGATCGCGTCCGTCAGCAGAGCCGAGTACTTCTCCATTCGGGCACCTTCGCTAGTGGCGGCGTTGAACGCACTGACAACGTCGGTCACCGGCTGCTCGTACGGGCGGCAGCCGGCCCGCAACAGGTCGAGCAGGTGCTTGGCTTCGGTATGATTCGCGATCACCTCGCCCTGCTCATCGAGGTACACCAGGTAATGGGGATGCAGGCGGTTGCCGCGGTTGATCTGTTCGTCCGCTGCGATGTTTCGCAGCGCGAAGATGACACCTGGCCGCAGGCCCCTGGCCGGGTTGGCAGGAATCACCGCATGCAGGCCTCGCGGGACGGACTTGAGGTCCCCGTACTCCTTGATATACCCGAGCAGGTCCATGCGGAAATCGTTGAGACCCAGGTCAGTGATCGAGACTCCCGTCCGCACGTCTTCGAGCTCGATCACCTCGTTCTTGAGTCTGCGCAGCTGCTCACGGCGGAACGTGACGTCGGAGCTCTCCAGGGCGAGCACGTTGTCGTCAGCCGTGCTCGCGAGATCCGCGATCACCATTCGGTTCTCGACCCGCTCCCTAAGGTTGATGTACTCGTCGAGGGTAATGTCGGGCCAGAAGTTCACCAGCTGTATCTGGCGGTTGGTGGAACCGATGCGATCGATGCGGCCGAAGCGCTGAATGATGCGCACTGGGTTCCAGTGGATGTCGTAGTTGATCAGGTAGTCGCAGTCCTGGAGATTCTGCCCCTCGCTGATAACATCTGTGCCAATGAGCACGTCCAGCTCGCGCGTCTCGTCGGGCATGGTGAGGTGGCGCTGTTTCGACCGCGGCGAGAACAGCGACATCACCTGATGGACATCGAAACCTGTACCGAGTGTCGTCCTCGTGCCGTGACTATCACCCGTGATCACCGCTGTGTCCAATCCCACCTGAGCAAGTCCGGGCGCGAGCTCCCGATAGAGATACTCGGCGGTGTCCGCAAAAGCCGAGAATACGAGCACCTTTCGGTTGCCGTCATTGATCGGTTGCTGGGCCTTCTGCTCGATGAGCTGCTTCAGTTTGCGGAGCTTGAGATCGTGAGCAGGAGTGACCTTACGCATCTCGTCCAGGAGTTCCCGCAGAGTTTCACGGTCGTTCCAAAGGTCGCGCTGCCAGGACTCGACGTCCACGTCAGCAAGATCGATTCTGATCTTCTCTCCGAACGAGAGAGCTTCGACGTCGGCATCGTCCTCGTCAAGTTCAAGATCGACGAGGTCGGGATTCAGATCTGCGACATCCCCGCCATGATGGCTGATGCGGGTGAGCGTGATGTCGATGGCTCGTTCGATCTTCGCCACCGTGAGACGGAAAGCGTCGACGGAGCTCTCCAGCCGCTTGAGCAGATTGACGGTCATGAGCCGCTTCAATCCCTGCTCGCGCCCGGCCTGCCCGAGGTTGGAACGGGCGCTGCCGCCGGTGACGCTGTAAAGATCCTCGTACTTCGCACGTCGGCTCGGGAAGACATAGACCAACGGGGTGTATACAGCGAGAGTCAGTTCCTGAAGCTGCGCATAGATGTCGTTGTACCCAGGCACGTCCGGAAGATCAGTAAGCGGTTCCTGGATTGACAATGGCGGGCGGCGCTCAGGGAAAGCACCTATCTCCGTGGTGTCGTAAAAGGCCTGGATGTGCTTGCGCGACCGCGCAATAGTCACCGAATCGAGCAGCTCGAAGAAGTCGAAGTCCAACATCTGCAGGATGCGGTCGGTAGTGCGGTCCGCGAGGTCGAGTTTCGACCACTCATTGAACACCCTCTGGGCTTCGGAGAACACTTTGTCGACAGTCGTCGACAGGCTCAGGTCCTGGGAGAAGCGCTCCGACTCGCCTTCGTACGCGAGCTGGAGCTGGTTCTTGAGATCGTTGAACCGGTTGTTCACTGGTGTGGCAGAGAGCATCAAGACCTTGGTCTTGACGCCCTCGCGGATCACCTGGCGCATGAGGCGCTGGTAGCGTGATTCCTTCTCCTGTGCGTAGTCGGCGTTGCGGAAGTTGTGCGACTCATCAATCACGACGAGGTCGTAGTTGCCCCAGTTGACCCGGTCCAGCCGAAGGCCGAGGGACTCACCCTTCGTACGCGAGAGGTCTGTGTGTGCGAGGACATCGTAGCTGAAACGGTCCGCGGCGAAGAGGTTGGTCGTCAGGTTTGCGTTGTAGTTCGTCCAGTTCTCGGCCAGTTTCTTCGGACACAGCACCAGCACCGACTTATTGCGCAATTCGAAGTACTTGATGACGGCGAGCGCCGTGAACGTCTTGCCGAGGCCAACCGAATCAGCCAGGATGCAGCCGTTGTAGCTCTCCAGTTTGTTGATGATGCCCGTCGCCGCATCTCGCTGGAAGTTATAAAGGCTCTGCCAGACTTTCGTCTCCAGATAGCCGGTGCGGTCGTTCGGCAGGACGTCATCGTTGACATCGTCGAGGAACTCCGAGAACAGGTTGTAGAGGATCAAGAAGTAGATCCTGGCCGGCGAGTTTTCGGAGTACACGCTAGCGATGTGGTCGTGAACAGCCTGGGTGACGTCACTGACCCGGTCGGGATCATTCCAGATCTGGTCGAAGAGCTGCATGTACTGTGCGGCTGCAGGAGCCTCATCGATCCGTTGCACGTAGCTCGACACCGCATTGCCGCGTTCGTAACCGAGGTCTGCGGTGGTGAACCCCTGCAAGGACGTGTAAAGGACTCTGTCGCCGAGTACCGCGAATTGCTGCATCGGGTCACCCGTGGCATTCGACCGGAAGGTCACTTTGCTGCGAACCCAGTCCGCACACTCCCGAGCAATGGCGCGCTGCGTCAGCTTATTCCGAAGCCGGATCTCGAACTCGGAACCAGCAAGGCTCGATTCGGCATTGACGCCCGGAATGAAGAACTCGCGCCGCTCCTTTCGGAGCTTGTCGGTGACGTGTTCCGCAACGAACGACGGCGAGGTGAACACAAACTTCAGTTCGGAGATGCCTTCCAACTCATCCCGGAGTGCTTCGAACGCGAAGATCGAAAAGGTCGAGGCAGCGAGGCGGACTTTCGAGCCCGGGGCGATCTCCTTCTTGAAATCGTCACCCAGGAGGTCGCTGACGTTGTCGATGATCCGCACGCGACTACCTGACGTCCTCGTCGTGATGAGAAGCTGTCGATCCGCCCCACCTGGCCGCTTGGTCCTGGACGACGGTCCGGAAAACCCGAGTTCGCTCATTTCTAGAGACGGGTTCATGCTTCGAACCTGGCCAAGAGAAGTTGGCATCGCGAGTGTGCTGAAGGTGAACAGCAGCGCATTCGTCAAGTGGCCACGGTTTGAGCACTCAGACCTCCAGGATCAGGACGACTCGATTCAACCAGGTTGATCCGATCCTACGCATACCAGCTGCGCTTAGCCTTGATCCACCGATGTAAGTAGCCGGATCGAGCCGCGTGTGGAATGGAAATGCCCCTCCTGAACTGGGAAAATGGTGATGTTATAAGTCAACATTCCC
>NZ_JBHMAU010000113.1:0-6032 GCF_042429315.1 Brevibacterium otitidis
ATAGCACCTGAGAGGTGCCCCTTTCTTGGCCGGGAATGTTGACTTATAACATCACCATTTTCCCAGTTCAGGAGGGGCATTTCCATTCCACACGCGGCTCGATCCTGCTACTTACATCGGTGGATCAAGGCTAAGACAGACGCGCACGTGGCTGGCGTCGGTGCATATCAAGATTGCCCGCGGCGAGTAGGAGCCGCCTGAGGTGCGTGCCGCTCGTCTAAAAGCCGAGGCCGAAGTGGAGCAGGCGCGGCGGTCGGCTCTGATCTGCAGAGCGAGCACTGTCTCGACGTTGCTGACGCCCTCTGCATCGAGAGCAGAGTCCACGCCGCCGTTATCATCGTCTTTGAAGCGCCGTGAATGAGTGTTCCGACCCATCGAGCCGATCAGTCGTCGAGCAAGGGGTTGTACTTCATGCTCAGACTGCGTTCGAGCCCGGCGGCTCCGGCCAGGAAGATGAGCGCCAGGTTCGCCCAGCCCGATAACGTCAGTGCCGGGACCTCGAACGACGGCAGTCCGATGAGCGGCGTCAGATTCCCGGCGAGGTTGACCAGCTGGGGAAGCTCGATCCCGAGCACGGCCAGTAGTACGACGAGCGAGATCCAGCCGACGACCCGGCTCGTGGTGGGGTGAGCGTGACCGATCCGCGCCCGCCATGCCTCAGCCGTTCCGTCGGCCGGCGAAAGCTGCACCGTGTCGCCGGCTTGGCCCTGTCGTAGTCGGACGTATTTCATGCCGACCTGAGCGACCGCGGCCTCGATCCGCGCGCCACCGCCGATGTGGAACGTGGCACGTCGGCGAGCGGTGTCGACCAGTCGCCCGTCCTGGTAGAGGCGGATGCGCTCGTCCAGGTCGAGATAGTGAGCGTCGACGACGTAGGTCGACCCGTTGTGCTCGGCCTCGAACCGGCCCCGCACCAGCCCCTCGGCTCGCCGTAGCGGCCGCAGTACCGCGGGGTCATGTGTCAAGGTCAGCCTCCGTGCCGTTCGCCGTGTTCTTGCCGAGCCCGCAGGCCAGCGCCGCGTCTAGGGCCCGGTTGGCCTCTTCAGACCCGAGATGGCCGTGCAGGACTTCAACCGCGAGCCCTCCGGCCGTCGCGAGCAATCCATCAGAGAGCGTCTCCGGGGACGTGGCGCCGGCTGCTTCCAGCTCGGAACCGGGCCCGCGTAAGACGAGCGCTACCTGATCGATCAGCAGCCTGCGCAGCTCTGCGTGACCCTCCAGCAGGGCCCGCCCCAGCGCCGGCTCGGTGAGCGCCAAGGCCTCAAACATCGTGACCACACGGAGGTCTCTGAAGTCCTCGGGACTACGCGGGATCATCGTGCGGAGAATCGCCGTGACCACCTCCGCAGGGCTCGGCTCGACTGCCGCGAGCGTCGCCTCTACACGAGAACGCGCCCTATCCTGCACAGTATCGAAGCACGCCTGCACTAGGCTGGCGCGGTCGGTGAAGTAGTGCTGGACCCTTCCCGGGGACACGCCCGCGGTAGCGGCGACCCGCCGGAACGTCAGCGACTCGACGCCCCCCTGCTCGACTGCCGTGCCCGCTGCGTCGACTATCGCCTGCCTGACCGCATCGTGATCGCGTCCGCGCCCTCGCGCCACAGCCCATCTCCCATCTTTCACCAATGCGATACAAGTGTATCGAGGTGTATGCGCGATGTCCACCGACCTCAAGCAGGCGCATGACGGTAACGGGGTTGACAACAGCGCTGTACGGTCTTGGCGATTGGAACGGCCGGCCGCCAGGCGCTGTGTCAGCGGTCGGCCACTGCCGACCCTCGCGACCCTGTCGCGAAGGACGCCGGGCATTGAGGAGCCGCGAAGCCTGTCACATGATCTTCTTTACTCCCGGGATCGTGCGCACGGCGGCGAGCAGCCAGCAGGCTGGTACTGCCAGGAGGAACAGAACGCCGAACTCCGCGATCGCCGGAGCCGTGACTTCCCGGAGCATCAGCGCAAGGCCGACCAGGATCGCGGGATGAATGACGTAGACGGTGAACGCGTTCGCCGACAAGAACCTCTGGATCGGTCCGGTGCCCGGCGCGAGTCGTCTGAATATCACCAGCACTACCACGCTGAGCCCAGCGCCGAGTGCGGCCGT
Organism: Brevibacterium otitidis; assembly: GCF_042429315.1. Lineage (NCBI taxonomy): Bacteria > Bacillati > Actinomycetota > Actinomycetes > Micrococcales > Brevibacteriaceae > Brevibacterium > Brevibacterium otitidis. Next base: position 2,102 of record NZ_JBHMAU010000113.1, read on the forward strand.
GAGGACTCCTGCCGCGACGGCAGAGACACGAGGATCCGGCGACATCATCCCAGGCGCGAGCACTGCAAGCGGGAGCGCAGACAGGACCGCGCTCATCGCGGCGACTGAGGTGGGCACATGTTCCAGCCATCGATGCCGGGACGCGAGCACGCCAGCGGCAAACATCAACGCGTACTGCGGAAGAAAGGACGGCGTCGGCAGGCCTACGACCGGCCAATGAGTGCCGTCGGGAACGATGAGCCGCCAGGCCGCCCCGGTTGCAGCCATGACGGCCATGAGTGCGAGGAGCAGGCCGACGGCGACTCCGGGTCGAAGTTCGGACGCGGCGTCCCGGGCAGGACAAGGGGTTCCGCGTGCGGCGCGGTAGATGGCGTAGATCAACGAGAGCACCAGCAGCACTTCGAGGAACCAGGCCGGTCCCGCATCGATGGTGCGCAGGTAGTGCAGAGCGTAGGACGGTCGGTCCGGGTCGAGTAGCCAGGAGTGGAAGTTCGCATGTGGGCGCACGATCAACACAAAGCCGAACAGCGGGAGACCAAGACGGATGAGCCGATCCCGGGTGAATGTGCGCGGTCCGTGTCGGTCGACCGACACAGGAACGAAATAGCCCGAGATCAGGAAGAATAAACCCATGAACCAGGTCTGGTTCAGCACAACCAGCGCGTCTAGCGCATAGGCCGACGGATCCTGCGGGGGCTCGTTGTAGAACCAGACGGGGATGTTCCCGTAGGTGACCGCGCAGTGGTGCGCGATGACCAGGACGGTCACTGCCACCCGGACCGTGTCAATCCACGGCAGTCGAGGACGGGCAGCGGCCTCGGCGCGGTGCGGCCGACGCAAGGTCGGTTGAGACTCTCCATGCATCAGATGGGCATCCTGTCTTTCTCGTGCGGTGAATGGTCGCGGCATAGCCGAGTTGGCGTGGATTGCTGTGGCGTAAGCAGGCGACCCTGCAGGGCTTTACCCGCCGAGATCCAACCTCGGTCTGGGGGCTGCTGGCTTAGCCTTGAGTGCGCCCACAATACTACGATACAGTCGTATCGATCAGAGTGTGAAGTCGATGAGGCTGGCCCTGGCGGTGGCTGGCCTCAGCGTGCCTCCCACCCGGGAGGAGATCTAGTCCCGGAAGCCATGTCCTCAGGTGAGCTCGCTGCCGATTTTGACTCCGCCGACACGCTGCTGAGGACGGCGTCTCCACCGCCGAACAACGCTATTTCGCCGAACAACAAGATAGGAACCCGATGATCGCTACCGAAGGCTCTGACTATCAGCTCCGCGTGCCGGACGGAGAACTCCACATCCGGGACTTCGGAACGGGCACCCCTGTCGTGCTGCTGCACGGCGGAGCACTCGACAGTCGGATGTGGGAGGAACAGATCCCCGTGCTGACTCGGGCGGGGTACCGCGTGGCAGCATTCGACGCTCGCGGCCACGGCCAGTCCACGTTGCCGACCACGTCCTTCAGGCAGTGCGACGATGTCGCGGCGATCGTGCGGCACCTCGATGACGGGCCTGCCGTGCTGGTCGGCCTGTCGATGGGAGGCGCTTCTGCCGTCGACACAGCACTGGAGCACCCGGATCTGGTCCGGGCTGTTGTCGCCGTTGGCTCCGGCACGACTGAGCCGGCCTTTACGGACCCCTTCGTCCTGCGGATTTTCGAGACCTGGCAGCACGCGCAGGAGAACAACGACATCGAAGGCTGGCTCGATGCCTTCCTGCTCTTCGCTGCCGGCCCGCACCGCGGGCTCGACGAGGTGGATCCGGAAGTCGTGAGCCGTATCCGCCGAATGGCACATGAGACTGTGCTCGCCCACGCTCGTCCGGAGGCGGTGCAGCCGGAGCATGTGGTGGGATCCTGGGAGCGCCTCGGGGAGATCGCGGTGCCGGTGCTTGCTATGCTCGGCGAACTTGACGCTTCCGATCACCGGGAGATGGGCATGCGCCTGGCCTCCTCCGTGCAGAAGGGGCGGAGCAAGGTGATCGCCAGCACTGCACACTACCCGCCGATGGAGCAGCCTGACGCGTTCAACCAGCTGCTGCTGGAGTTCCTGGGCTCTTTGACCTGTTGACCTGACCAGCTGTCGGCTGGGGAGAATCTTCGGGCCCAGCGCCGGCCTGCTCGTTGTCGCCGCAGTGCTCGCAGGAATGCCGTACTTGGTTCTCAAGACTCTGTGGATTGCCAGGTTCCTGATTCAGCGTCGTCTCCGCGCTGCCGGGCTCCGAGGTCAACAACCTGCGCCACATCGTCGGCAACGCGGTGTTGATCGCTCTGGTGCTTCTGTCCTTCGCCACGGCATTCACGTACCTGCGCTGGCGACTCCGTGCCAGCACCCATATCCTCATTCGCCTCGCCGAGCGATCCATCCACTGCTCAGCTCGGGCGGGTCGGGATCTTCCCCGACCGAGCCAGCATTATCCGCCTCGTCGGTGCCGTTCTGGCCGAGCAGCACGACGAACGGGTAGAAGGCCGTTGCTAGTTCGGATTCGACGTCCTCGCACGCTCCCGGGACTGCTGATGGTTTGGTTGACTTCACGACTGGATAGATTCCAGGAAGGTGAGAGGTCATGCCCAAGATCTATACCGATGAGTTCAAGCAGTCAGCGCTCGAGCTCGTGGGCGACGGAATGTCCCAGAGGCAGGTCTGTGCTGACCTCGGGATCTCGAAATCTGCCCTGCAGGCCTGGGTGCGCGATGCTCGCTTGCGTGAGCACGGCCTCGAGCCCGCGCGTGATCCCGAGGAGTCACGCGCCCAGGCGGCAGCGCTCAAACGCATCCGCGAGCTGGAACGAGAGAATAAGATCCTGCGTGAGGCGGCAGCGCATCTCTCGCAGGCGAACTTGAAGCTCGGTGGCGCTCACCCACAATGATGTACCCGCAGGTACCGTGATCTTGCTGCCACCGGCGTGCCGGTGGCAGTGACGTGCGCGGGTGCTCGGCTTTACCACGCAGGGGTTCTACAAATGGTGTGCGAATCCGGTCTCAGCCCGGGACTGGGAGGAGGCGCACCTGCTCAATGCCGCCTACCGCGTCCACGCCGATGATCCTGAGTTCGGGCACCGGTTCATCGCCGATGAACTCGCAGCGTCCGGTCACAGGGCCTCAGAGCGTCGTGTGTGGCGACTGTGCTCCCAGGAGCAGTTGTTCTCTCACACGATCAAAAGACCCCGGAAACACGGCAAGAAGCCCGGCCCGCCGGTCTGTGATGACCTCGTCAAGCGCGACTTCACCGCGAGTTCGATCAACGAGCTGTGGTTGACCGATATAACGGAGCATCACACCGGTGAGGGCAAGCTCTACATGTGCGCGGTCAAGGACGTGTTCAGCAACAAGATCGTCGGCTACGCCATCGACGCACGGATGAAGTCCCGCCTGGCCGTCGCTGCGATCGAGGACGCTGTGGCCCGTCGCGGCGGGCCACGCGCCGCGGCCGGTTGTGTGGTGCACTCGGACCGCGGGTCGCAGTTCAGGTCGCGGAAGTTCCAACACGCCTTGAAGCGTCTCGGTCTGGTGGGGTCAATGGGTCGGGTCGGGGCGGCTGGGGACAATGCGGCGATGGAATCGTTCTTCGCTGTGTTGCAAAAGAACGTCCTCGACCGGTACCGATGGGTGTCGCGGGCGCAGTTGCGCACGGCGATCGTGCACTGGATCGAACGGACCTATCATCGGAAGCGTAGACAACGGCGTTTGGGTAAACTGACCCCGGTTGAATACGAACTGGTTCACCACAAGGCCGTCGCCCTGGCGGCCTAAACCCCGGAGTCAACCAAACCTTCAGCAGACCCGTTCGTGCGGGAGAAAGGCGGGAAGAAAGAACTCGACGAAGCCGGGCTTGTCAACTTGAGTGTGTATGGGGCGGTTTTCACAGGTAGGGTTCCATGCGGTCGGGGAAGGCCACAGCGAGCTGGGCCAGGGCTTGTTTCCAGTTCGTGG
>NZ_JBHMAU010000114.1:0-6163 GCF_042429315.1 Brevibacterium otitidis
CCATTCCCTGGTTCCTGTTTCGTGACTGTTCAGAAACCTACGCGGAGGACGGCGTGCTCACGTCTCAGGCACGCTCAACCACCCACGGATCAGTCAGTAGAGCCAGATTTCAGCCCGCCTGACAGCGACAGGAAGGTGATGACGACAACCGCGATGAGTGTGCCCTGCAACTCGGACAGCGGTGTGATGAGGCTGAAGATGTAACCGGCACCGGTGAACTGGTAGGCGGCGATGCCGATGAACGCGACGAGAACGACGATGGTGCCGATGATGCTCGTGGTCTGTCCGAACCTGGCGCGCAGAAGCTCAGGAACGGTGTGGAAGGAGTTCTCTCGCACCTTCTTCGCCATCAGCGACAGCGCAATGATTCCGACGAAGGTGCCCAGGAAGAAGAAGATGCCCGGCAGCGGCCCATTGGTGAAGACGAAGTTGGCTCCGCCGATGATCGAGCCGGAGCCGACGAAGGTTGCGAGCAGGGTGCCGGCGAGCACCCACGGTGGCAGAGACTGCCCGGCCAGCATGAAGTCTTCGCCGTCCTTCATCGCCGATTTTCGAGAGAACCATGCGGCAACGAGAACCATGAGCAGCAGGTAACCGACCAGGACGCTGATGTTCACCACGGACACGGATCCTCCTCAGTTCGGCGGATAAGCATGCGTGAATAGTTACACGAATAACACCGCGGTGCAACACATTTTGCAGACTGCTCTGAGCGTCAGTCGAGAATCGCAGATACGTCCAACGCGGTCGGGTCGTCCTTCACGACGCCAAGCCCATGCCAAAGCTGATCGACACGACGCAGGCTCTTCTCGACGTTCTCGCGATGTTCAGTGGCGATGAGCTTGAGCACTGCCTGCACAACAGAGAACACCCCCGTCATCGACGGAAGGTACCGAGGACTTCCGCTCGACACGAGAATGGAGTGGTCGGCGACTTCAGTCACAGCAGTCGACCGATCGGCGATGACGAGCAGAGGCACACCTCGAGAGGCGGCCTCCAGTGCCAGCTGATTGATGACGTCGGTTGTCTTCCACACGTTGAAGACCACGAGCACATCGTCTTCTCCGAGCCGCCTGGCGGCATTGATCTGCGCCGTAGCTGACCCGGCATATTGCTCGACATTGAACCCGAAAAGCTGCGCACCATGCGCCAGCACACCGCCAGGACCGGAACAGTAACCGGTCGCCAGGACCGCCGTACTGCGAGCCGAGGCGATCATCCGAGCGGCCGCAACCATCTCGTCTTCGTCGACCGCGTCCAGCAGCAGCTCAAGCATCCGAATGTCTTCGGCGATCGAAGAACTCACTGTGCGATCAAAAGCAGCTTCACTCTGGCCCATAATGCGATCAGCAGTGAGGGTAGCGAGATAGTGGCCACGCAGGTCTGTCACGAAGTCCGGCCAACCGCGATAACCCAGGTACTGAGCACAGCGCGTCGCTGAAGCAACATTGACCCCAGCCATCGTCGCGACCTGCTGCGCAGTCGCGAACGCGGCAGTCTCAGGTTCAGACGAGATGACACCGAGCACACGCGCAATCGCCGGAGAGGGAGTCCGGTCTCCAATGAGCTTCTCTATCCAAGGCACGGTGCCATCAGCCATCGTATTGCAAACACCTTTGCAGCGAGTTACGTTTGTTCCAGACACAGAAACCACCGTTTATCTGTCGGCAGGAGAGACCGGATGCACCTAGATGAATCAATCACTGCTATCACCAACGTGCGGATCCTCGATCCAGTCACCGAAACCGTGTCTGAACCGCAGTCTATCCAGATCAGCGGTGATCGGATCTCGAGCATCAGTGCGGCAATCGACGAATCCGACTCCTCTATCGATGCCGGAGGAGCCATTGCGATACCCGGTCTCATCGACTGTCACGTTCACGTTCTGGCCAATACTGCAGACCTAGGACGCTTGGGCGATGAGTCGCCTGCATACCTGACCGCGTCGGCCATCAACACGATGCAAGGTGCTCTCCGACGCGGTTTCACAACGCTCCGGGATGCCGGAGGTGCGGACTTCGGGCTGGCCAGGGCAGCTGCAGAGCAGCTATTCCTTGCACCTCGGCTGTTCTTCGGCGGGAAGGCTCTGTCTCAAACCGGCGGCCATGCCGATATGCGCGGACCGGGGACGTCCATCGTCGACCAGCACCAGTGCTGCCCGCACATTGGGACGGTGTGCGACGGCGTCGATGAAGTCCGCAAGGCCGCTCGCATGCAGTTGCGGACAGGTGCGGACCACATCAAGATCATGCTCTCCGGTGGTGTCGCTTCGCCAACCGACCGAATCGACTCTACACAGTTCTCTGATGAGGAGATCCGGGCCGCTGTCGAGGAGGCAGCCGCTTCAAACCGCTACGTTCTCGGACATGCCTACACTGCCCGCGCGATCAACCGTGGGCTGAAGCTCGGGGTCCGCTCTATCGAGCACGGCAACCTTCTCGATGACGAGAGCATCAGACTCTTCACTGAGAACGACGCGTTCCTCGTGCCGACTCTGGTGACTTACGAACGGTTGAAGGCCGAAGGAGTCCGACACGGACTGCCGCGGGCAAGCGCTGACAAGGTCGACAGTGTGCTATACGCGGGCCTGAAGGCACTCGAAGCCGCGGATCAGGGCGGGGTCAACATCGCCTACGGCTCTGACCTGCTGGGTGACATGTGGAAATGGCAGAGCAAAGAGTTCGAGATCCGTTCGCAAGTCCAGTCCGCTGGTGCCGTCCTGCGTTCCGCGACAACAGTGGCCGCTCGCCTGCTGAATCAGGAAGGCGAACTCGGGATCATCCGCGAAGGCGCTCAGGCCGATATTGTCCTCTTGAACGCCAATCCGCTCGATGACATCGCTGTGCTGGCGGAACCGCAGAACTCGGTGCGTCACGTTCTTTCCCGCGGAGGCTTAGTCCGCGCCTAACGAGCATTCCAAATCAGCCCCAGCTACGCCTCGACCGAACGCGCAGCAACGTCGGCCGACAGCGCTTCACCGGCGCGGGTCAGCACTCCAGCAGCGGCGATGCGCGCAGCTTCGGGCTCCCGGGATTCAAGGGCTTCGAGGATGTTCGTCTGCCCCTGGGCGGTCAGCTCGGTCCAACCCGGGATCTCAGGGAACAGCGAGCGAGGGATATAGCGCGTGGTGATCCGGGCGAGCCACCGCAGCTTCGGCGACTCGGAAGCGGAATTGACGAGCGAGTGGAAGGCGCGGCTCTTCTCATCGAGGCGTGCTAGGTCGTTGCGGTGGATGAGAGCCATCGTCTCGTGATGGATCGCCCGCAGCTCGGCCAGGTCCTCATCACTGAGCTCGACTGCCGCCCGTGCCGCCAGCTCGCCGGCGACGAAAGCGGCCACCAGAAACACGTCGGAGATGTCAGCTGCACTCAGCTGCGCTACCGTGTATCCGCTACCGCCTGCCTTCGTCACCAGGCCTTCAGCAACCAGGGTGTGTAGCGCCTCCCGTACGGGGATCGGAGACACCTCGTACTCGCTTGCAAGGGTGTCGACTCGCAGAATCGTGCCGGGCTTCAGCCGCCCGGCGACGATGTGCTCTCCAAGGTCAGCTGCGATAGTCGCGCTGCGGGAACCGTAACGGCGTGAGGTTCGGAAACTCACCGCGCGCGGCAACTCGGCAGTGGTCCCCGGCTCCATGCCGACACCTGCCTTCCGTTCCTCACGCCGTCATGCGGCTCAGATGCTGACGATGACTGTCTTCGTAGCAGTGTATGAATCGAGGGCTTCGTAGCCCTTCTCGCGACCGTAACCGGATTTTCCAAAGCCGCCGAACGGATACTCTACACCGCCGCCGGCGCCGAAGGCGTTGACGTACACCTGTCCGGAGCGCACCTGCGCGGCGAGCCGGTGAGCGCGCGAGACGTCACGCGTCCACACCGCAGCCATCAGCGCGTAATCGGTGGCGTTGGCCAGCTCGACCGCCTCGGCTTCGTCAGCGAAGGTCCGTGTGACGATCACCGGACCGAAGACCTCCTGCTGGAAGATCTCGGTGTCGACCTCGACATCGGTGATGATCGTCGGAGAGTAGTACGCCCCGTCGCCAGCATCGTCTGGCACCTTGCCGCCGATGATGACCGTTCCCGAAGCGCGTTCGACCATTCCTGAGACCCGCACCTGCTGCTTGGCTGAGACGAGGGGCCCAAGGTCGGGGTCGTCTGCGCCGGGACCGATCGTGACCTTTTCGAAGTTCGCCTTGAGACGTTCGAGCAGGTCCTCGGAGGCCGATTCTTCGACGAGCAGCCGCGAGCCGGCAGAGCAGGTCTGCCCGGCGTTCTGCAGGATGCCCTTCGTGATGAAGGTCGCCGCCTTGTCCAGGTCAGCGTCGGCGAAGACGATGTGTGGACTTTTGCCGCCGAGTTCGAGCACGGTCGGCACAACGTTCTTCGCCGCTGATTCGGCGATCGAGATCCCGACCGGGTTCGATCCCCGGATGTGCTGCCAGTGCCGCACCGGCTTCAGTTCCGATGCCGGGCACGACGTTGATGACCCCGGGTGGTAAGCCGGCGTCGATTGCCAGCTCGGCCAGTCGGACGGCACTTCGCGGGGTCTCATCGGCGGGCTTGAGAACCACGCTGTTGCCTGTCACCACCGCTGGTGCAACGGCCCGTCCGAAGAGCTGCAGCGGGTAGTTCCACGCCACAACCGACCCGCACACGCCCAGCGGTTCGCGCCGCGTGTAGGCGTGGAAGATCGGGTCGACCGGCAGATGCAGGCCGTAGTAGGACTCGATCGCTCGGCCGTAGAAGCCGAAGTAGCGTGCGGTAACAACCGCGTCGGTGCGTGCCTGCGACAGCGGCTTGCCGGTGTCTTCGCAGTCGAGCTGTGCGAGTTCGTCGATGTGTTCGCGGATGATGTGTGCGAAGGCCTCCATCACATCCGCGCGCTTTTCCGTGGAGGAGGCCGCCCAGTCCGGCTGGGCCTTGCGTCCGGCTGCCACCGCGGCGTCGACCTCGGCCTGACCGCTGCGGATCACCGTGGCGATGACGCTGCTGTCAGCCGGATTGATGTTGTCGTAGTGCGCCGTGCCGTGGACGCGCTCCCCAGCGATGAAGGCAGGTACCTGCTTCATGAATCTCCTTGTTTCAGTCACGACTGTCTCACCGGCGTCGGGCCGGTGTCCTCGTGCTGGTCTCTCAGTTCGCCTTCCGCCACACCGGCTCGTGTGAATGGCCCTTGTGTGAGCTGGCCGTGGCCTTCTCCGCCTCCAGGGCCGAGGACACCGAGGTGGCGATGTCGTCACCGGCGCGCAGGGGACGGTCGCGGAAGATGCCCTCGTGGGCTAATATCGGACGGCGGTCGCCGCCGAGTTCGGGGTACTTCTCTTCGAGCTTCTCCCGTTTGCTCATCGCAGTCCGCCAGTGCTTGACCGCATCCGGGTGGCCGCCGCCCATGCCCGTCCAGCTCTTGGGCATCTCGTCACGCGAGCGTCCGGCAGAAGCCTGGCCGCTCAGGCGCACGCGGGTGAGCACCCGCCCCGCTGCGGCCCCGCAGTCGGGGCAGTCCGGGGCGGGGGAGGTCATCGCTTTGACGGCGGCTTCGAACAGGTGGCCGGAGTCGCATCGGTAGTCGTAGAGGATCATGTGTAGTACTCGTTCGGTCCGAACTTCAGGGTCTTCTTCTGCTCTTCGTCATGGCCGAAGATCATCTGCGCGCCGGTCTCCTGTTCGATCCGGCGCAGCTTCTCGACAGACGCGAGCCATTCGAGGTTGTTCCACACGATGGCTGCGCCAATCGCCGGTGGGCCGTATGACTCTTCGAGGTAGACCGCGTCCGAGGTGAAGATCTTGGTTCCCTCGTTGGGCAGGTCAACGCGCAGGGACATCGTGCCCCAGGTGTGGCCGGGTGTCTGAATAACACTGACCCCGGGCACGAGCTCATCGTCGCCGGCAATGCCGCCGATCTCGAGACCCTCGTAATCACTGACGAGGTGCGCACCCTGGAATTCGCCGGTGATCTGTGCGACGCCGTCAAGCTCAGCCTGCGAGGTGAGGATCTTCGTCTTGGCCGGGTTGAACATCTTGGCGTTCGCCGCGTGATCGAAGTGCAGGTGGGACAGTACGACCTGACTTGGCTCAAATTGGTGTGATGGATATCATATTGACACTGTGACCTGCGGGTTTGGGTTGTGAAGTGCTGGAATTCCTGACTAATCGGGTGGTTGGGG
>NZ_JBHMAU010000115.1:0-6886 GCF_042429315.1 Brevibacterium otitidis
GCCGCCTCGCCCGCGGCTACCGCAACCAGCACAACTACCGCCTCCGCATGCTCCTCGCCGCCGGCGGACTCACCCCATGACCCCCACCGGATGTCCGAAGAGCCGATAAACACCGCGGTGAAATTCGCGCCAGAATACACACGCGGGAGGCAGGGTCGTGTCTCCAACGCACCGATGCTCGAATTGTCGCAGTGGGGGTGAAGCTTCTGCCACTGGTGTTCGCTCCTGACTCCGTGGAGACGGTAGAGGAGCGAGGCGTTGCTCTGGCCGGGCTCAGTGGCAGGAGGAAGCGCGGCACGGACTATAGGGGAACGCCACCAGGGGATCACCGCGGTCCGCCCGAACAAGTCCTCCACCCTAGCCGACTTAAGTCGAGAATTCTGGGCGTGTGCGATGATACCGGCTAGACTTGAGGGAGTGTCATGGGCGCCGGGTCACCTGTCAGAGCTGCCCCGATCGCGAGTGGCACGTAGATGGCACGAGCGGCCATCGGAGCTGGAGAAGCCATAGGTGTTCCCGCCTCTTAACAGGGAGGACGAGGACTGGGCATTCTGAGAAAGCAAGGACTGGGACTTCTGAAGACCGCCTGGGGGTCAGGTGTCTGGCTCAGCACTTGACCCCGGCCTTCCACCCATTCAGCGCTTCTCGACAGCCTTCCAGCCGAGCACCGCGCCGCACTGACAGGTGGTGCCGGTAGAATAAAGATGTGACAGTACATGAGGAGGTGGGAACGGTGACGAGCAAGATCATAACCAAGAAGGCCATCAGGCTATTCGCGGTGCAGTCGACTCGAGAGTCGGCGAAGCTCGAACGGCGCGTCGTTCCGGCCACGCATGTGCGTTCTGAGCGTGTCAAGCGTTTCGTCGCTCAACGCCGCCAGCGTCCCTGATGGTTTTCGACCCGGGATATGGCGAAACACCGATTTCGCATGACGAGTTTCGTGCCTTGTTGGAACCTGCCCGAGAAGCGCTCGACGAGCCGATCAGCAAGGCGGAAGTCTACGATCTCGAGCAAGCCGTACAGGAAGCTGTCGCTGAGGAACTCCTGACGGACGTACTCGCGGGAAAGCTCACAGTTGACGAGCTGGTCAGCGACGGTTTCGTTCGGGAGTTGCATCGACGCCTGTACGGCGACATCTGGGCGTGGGCCGGGACGTTTCGGCGACACGAGCTGAACATTGGCGTAGCTCCAGAGTTGATTTCCACCGAACTGCGCTCTTCGCTCAGCATGTTCCTCTATCGCTGGAATGAAACGGACGATTGGACGCCGCGCGAGTTCGGGCTGTTGGTTCATGCTGAGGCTGTGCGGATCCATCCGTTCACGGACGGAAACGGACGCACGACGAGGCTCCTCGCAGACCTTGTCTTCATCGCAGTTCAGGACCAGGAGAACCCTCAGCAGTATTCCTGGGATTGCGACAAGCGCACGTACATCGACCTGCTCCGCCAGTACGATCGCCATCGTGACCCGCGCCCGCTTGCCGAATTCATCGAGATCCGCTCCCTTGGCACGTGACGTCGGAGTGCCTCGACCAGACACCGAGTCGCTGGCTTCAACGCCTCCACGCGCTACGCGGCAATCCGGCATCGTACGGGAATACCTGCCACCCCTGAGTCGTTGCCCAGTGCAGGAGAACTGCCGGCCGCATCCCGCCCAGCGGCCTAAGAACAGGAGCCCCCGTGACCAGCCCCTCCGCTGACAGCCACAGCAATCCACTGGCCGCCCTGCAGCGCCGCGCCCGCAACGCATTCGTCATCCAGGGTGTGCTCGCCCTGCTCATCGGCGTCATCATGTTCGCCTGGCCGGGCGCCAGCCTCAAGATCTTCGCGCTGCTCATCGCAGCCTGGCTCATCGTCAACGGTGTGCTCGGCATCGCCGCGTGGCTGCGCGCGCGTCGTTTCGGCGGTGGAGGCGGCATGCTGCTGGCCGGCATCCTCAGCCTCGCCGCCGGTGTCATCGTCGCACTGCTGCCCGAAACCGCCGTCGTCGCCCTTGTCGTGTTCATCGCCTTCTGGGCCTTCGTCCTCGGCATCATGCAGATCTTCGGCGCGCTGACCTTCCGCCGGCTCGGCGCCCGCAGCTGGTGGGTCATGCTCATCACCGGCCTAACCGGCATCGCGATCGGCGTTCTGCTCGTCGTTAACCCAGCCGCCGGCGCCGTTTCGCTGCTGTGGCTCATCGCCGCGTTCCTCGTCCTCGCCGGCGTGCTCGCCATCCTGCTCGGCATCCGCATCGGCCGCGCGACGCTGCCAAGCGCCCCAGCAGGCTTCGGTCGCGCAGGCTTCGGCCCGGCGGGCCGCCCAGACCACGGCGGCCCGGTCGTGCAGTCCGAGACCGTCGAGGATCCCGACCAGGACGACCCAGGCCAGCCGCCCCAGCTGCGGTGACGACCGCCTCGGGACCGGACACAACGACGCCGCCGCAGGATCGTTCCTGCGGCGGCGCGGTCGTCTGACGGGTTCAGTCCTAGTTGGGATCCGCGCCCGAGGCGGTGGTTCCGGTTCCGGCCCCGGCGGGCCCGGTGCCAGTGCCGTTGCCGTTGCGGGCTTCGTAGGCGGCGTCATCAGCGGCATCGTGATCGCGCACGATCTGCTCGGCGGACTCATCGGTGCCCTTGCGCGACTGGTGCATGAACCGGTCGGCGCGCTCGGTGTCCGGCTTCGTCATGAGCGAGACCGCGACGTAGAAGATGAGGCTGAGGCCCAGGCCGATGAAGATGCGAGTCGGGCCGTCGTTGGGCCAAAAGTACGGCAGCGGCAAGCCGAGTTCGACCACGAAGCCGTAGATCGTGAAGCCTGAGCCAGCGATGATACCGGCGACCGCGCCCTTCTGATTCGCCCGGCGCCAGAACAGGCCGAGAATCATCGGGAAGAACATGCCGGCGGCGAGGATCTCGCTGGCCAGGCCGAGAAGGATGAGCGCTTCGGGCAGCTGGATGGCGATGAGGAACCCGAGGACCGAGGCGATGAGCGTACCGATCATGCCCACCCGCACCTTCTGCTTGTCCGTCACGTTGTTGCGCTTGATCTTCGTGTACAGCTCAGTCATGTACAGCGACGACAGATTCAGAGTTGTGCAGATCGACGACATGATCGCTGCGGCGATGCCAATGAAGACGAATACCCCGAAGATCGGCCAGAAGCGTTCACCGGCCAATGTCGCGACGACGCCGTTCTCCGGGATCGTGGGGAACACGCCGATCGAGGCGATGCCGGCGGCGACGACGAGGAAGTACAGCGGGATGAAGTACGACAGCGCGAAGCCGGCGGTACGGCGAGCATCGCGCGGAGTGCGGCCGGCCTGCAGGCGCTGCCAGGCTGTTCCTTCGATGAGAAAGGCGAGGGCGAAGCCGACGACGAAGACGATGTTCGGGGTGAGCCCGGCGAAGATGTTGAAGTAGTCGTCGGGCCGCTCGTTTGCTGCCCGCTCCATAACCGGTTCGATGCCGCCGGAGAGGATGAGTGCGCCGACGAGGGTGATGATGAGGCCGAGCAGCAGGAGGACGAACTGTATCGTCTCGGTCAGCACGACGGCGCGAAAACCACCGATGGTCGCATAGAAGATCGCCACGACGATGCCGACGAGCACTGCAAGGACGAAGCTGATGCCAAAGAACGCGGCGAAGAACTTGCCGAGCGCCACCATCTGCGAGGCGCCCCAGATGATCATGTAGATGCCCATGATGAGGGAGAGCAGGGTGCCGGTCAGCCGGCCATAGCGCATGTTCATGACGCCGTCTTGGCTGAGCACGCCGATGCGGCGGATGATCGGGCCGATGAAGATGAGGGCGACGACTGCGATGACCGTCGGGCCGCCGAGCACCCACCAGGAGCCCATGCCCTGCGAATTGGCTTCGTCGATGGAGATGAGCGCGGAGTTGCCGCCGTACCAGGAGGCGGCGAATGCCATCGCGAGCATCCAGGCGGGCATGGTCCGCCCGCCGAGGAAGTAGTCCGTGCCGGAGTCAGCGCGCCGGCGGTAGAACGACAAGGCGATGAGCACGCCGAAATAGACGAGCAGTGCGAGGACGAACCAGATCGGATTCATCAGTTGTTCCTTTCAGAGCCGGTGCCCGGCTACTTTGCCAGGGCCCGGGAGATGATCGTGCGCTGGATCTCGGAGGAGCCCTCGTAGATCCGGTAGATGCGCACGTCGCGCGCATAGCGCTCAAGCGGGAAGTCACGGGTGAACCCGTAGCCTCCGTGGATCTGCAGCGCTTCATCGGTGATGAAGCCGGCAGCTTCGCTGGCGACGAGCTTCGCAGTGGCCGATTCCAGGGTGAAGTCCTCCCCGGAATCGCGCACCGCTGCGGCCTCCATCGTCAGCAGCCAGGCAGCACGGTACTTGGCATGCATATCGGCGAGCTTGAAGGCGATGCCCTGCAGCCGGTTGATCGGCTTGCCGCCGATCCTGCGCTCCTTGGCCCAGGCGATCGCAGCATCCAGCGCCGCACGGCTGATGCCCAAGCTCATCGCGGCGACCTCGATGCGGCCGCGGTCGAGCACCCGCATCGCAGTGGTGAAGCCCTGCCCTTCCTCGCCGAGCAGCGCCTCGACGGGGAGCTCCGCGTCGATGACGAACTCGTAGATCGGGCTGCCGCGCAGGCCCATCGTCTTCTCCGGCGGGTTGAAGCTGATCGCCTCGCCGAGCTCGCCGGGGCGGACGAGGAAAGCGGAGATGCCGCGGTGGGCGGCCTCCGGGTCGGTGATGGCGAAGACGACGATGAAGTCGGCGAAGTCGGCGTTGGTGATGAAGTGCTTGGTGCCCTTGATCCGCCAGCCGGTCTCGGTGCGGACGGCCCGGGTCGACATCTCCGCAGGATTCGATCCAGCACCCGGTTCGGTCAGTCCGAAAGCACCGATGAGCTCACCCTCGGCTGCCGCGGGCAGAATGTCCTGCCGCTGGGCGTCGGTGCCGCCGAGCAGCACGGCATCGGTGGCCAGATAGTGGGCGGTGATGATCGAAGCGGTCGATCCGCAGCCTTCGGCCACGGCGGCGACCATGTGGCTCATCGCCACCGAGCCGACGCCGGGCCCGCCGTACTCCTCGGGCAGGTTGAGGCCGAGCACTCCAACCTCGCCGAGGGTCGCGATGACCTCATCGGCGACCCGTTCGGTGGCGTCGGCCTGAGCGGCCTGCGGGGCGAGGACGTCGCGCGAGACTGCGCGGACGGCGTCG
The DNA here is from genome assembly GCF_042429315.1 of Brevibacterium otitidis. Taxonomy (NCBI): domain Bacteria; kingdom Bacillati; phylum Actinomycetota; class Actinomycetes; order Micrococcales; family Brevibacteriaceae; genus Brevibacterium; species Brevibacterium otitidis. The sequence goes on from NZ_JBHMAU010000115.1 coordinate 5,179, forward strand.
ATGAGCTCCTGTTCGTCTGCGGTGGGCTCGAGGTTCATACTCACTCCTTGTCCGTATCCGCCGAAGCGGCGATGAGGGCATCGTTGTGCTCGCCGAGCTGCGGCACCGGCAGCTCGCTGGCTGCCCGGGTGCCGTCGACGAGGAGGGGGTTGGCGATGTAGCCGTGCCCGAGGCGGGGGTCCCGGGCGTAGAGATCGCGTTCGGTTCCGAGATCGCTCGTGAGCGCCTCGGCGAGGTCCCAGACCGGGGAGGCCGGCACGCCGGCAGCGTCGAGCAGGGCGCACATCTGCTCAACCGTGCGCGAGGCGGAGACCCCTTCGATCTCATTGCGCAGGGCTTCGTCATTGGCGCTGCGGTCGCTGTCGGTGGCGAACCGCGGGTCGGCGGCGAGTTCGGGCTTGCCGAGCGCTTCGGCGAGTACGGCGAAGAGCCGGTCATTGGCCACGGCGATGACGAACAGGCCGTCGCTGGCCTCATAGGTGTCGAAGGGCGCCGAGACTGGGTGGCGGTTGCCCACCCGGGAAGGGGCGGCGTCGGTGGCGGCGTACATGGCGGAGTTCGTTGGCTGCATCGCGAGCATGACGTCGAACATCGGGATGTCGATATGGGCCGGTGCGCCGGTGCGCTCGCGGCGCACGAGGGCTGCGGAGATACCGAAGGCGGCGAACACCCCGGCGGAGACGTCGGCGATCGATTCGCCGACCCGGGTGGGCGGGCCGTCGGCGAAGCCGGTGGTGGCCATGAGCCCGGAGAGTGCCTGGATGACGGTGTCATAGGCCGGGCGCTTCGTATGGCTGCCGGTCTGGCCGAAGCCGGAGATCGAGGCGTAGACGATATCGGGCTTGATGGCGACGACGTCGTCATAGGACAGGCCGAGCTTGGCGGCCACGCCGGGCCGAAAGTTCTCCACGACGACATCGCAGGTGGCGATGAAATCGCGCAGCCGCGCGAGGCTGTCGGGGTCTTTGAGATCGACTTCGATGCTGTGCTTGCCGTGGTTGAGGCCGGAGAAGTAGGTGCTGTCGGCGTCGATGAACGGTCCGAGGTGTCGGGAGTCGTCCCCGCGTCCGGGAAGCTCGATCTTGTACACCTCGGCGCCGTGGTCGGCGAGCATGCGAGTGCAGTACGGGCCTGCCAACACGCGGGAGAAGTCGGCGATCCGGATGCCTTCGAGAAGCGGTTGTGATGGACTCATAGGCACATGCTGACGCGTTGCCGCTTGTGCGGGGAAGATGTGTCCACGGTCATCTGTTCAGCATGTCGGACACACAGTGGTCGGCACCACATATGCCGCTCAAGCCCGCAGACCTCGCCAGCAAACCCCAGAGCTGCAACAGGCCGCCCGGCCATGACAGGCCCCCGCTGCGGGCAGAGCCGCTGGCGGCAGCAGAGAGGTACCGCCGCAGACGGAGGTGCACCAGGGAAACCCATGCCGGAGTAGTGAAATGCATGGGCTTCTCTGGTGCGGCAACCTCACTCCACGACCCACCTTAGCACCTAAGGTTAGGCTTACCTATAGAGCCGAGAAGAAAAGGGCGTGACGTCGGTCACCATATGATTTAAGTTTCAATCATATGATATAAAGTCGGGTGTATGTCTGAAAACCCCACCCGTTACATTTATTGGTAGGTCCTCACCAGAGGATCTGGTCGCTGGCCCTGGTATGGCTGTCTTGCCCTGTCATCGATGATCCGGGGGGTGTTGCCGC
>NZ_JBHMAU010000116.1:0-7008 GCF_042429315.1 Brevibacterium otitidis
CCACGAACTGGAAACAAGCCCTGGCCCAGCTCGCTGTGGCCTTCCCCGACCGCATGGAACCCTACCTGTGAAAACCACCCCATACACACTCAAGTTGACAAGCCCGAAAGAGACCCGCTCCGATGACCCACGTTAACGCCCCGCTGACCCCGGAAGGAAGACAGCGCCTCGTCACCTGCGTCCTCACCGACGGCCGGCCCATCTCCCACGTCGCCGCTGAAGCCGGCATCGCCCGCTCCACACTGACGAAATGGGTGGCACGCTACCGCGAAGAAGGAGTCGACGGTCTCGAAGACCGCTCCAGCGCACCAGCAACCCGCCCGACACGGATCCCACTCGAAGTCGTCGAACTCATCGACCGCTTCCGCTGCGATCACAAATGGTCAGCTCGCCGCATCCGCCACGAACCAATCTGATGCTGCTTCGAAAAGCTCTGAAGTCCTCGCCCCCTGCCCCGTGAACGACGCGCCGACCCCGACTACACCCTCAACGGTGAAGAGCCGCTTTACGTGGCGTTGGCAGGCGAGATTGCTGGGTAGAGAGTCCTTGGTCCCACCGTTTCTGGACCGGAGGACCGGCTGACAGCTCCACCTGTCCGCAGCACCAAGCGCTCGGGCCGCTGAGCGTCTGCGACAATGGGCAGGCGATGCACACCGACACCACCCCTGCCCCGACCTCCGGCTCGGCTGCAGCCCTTGCACCCGAGGCGGTCGTCGACGCTGCTACCTGGAAGGCTGCCGCCGCCGAGCTCGCCGCCGCCGTCGAGGAGCGGATGGGCGCCCATCTGGCGCGCCGGGCCCGCGGTGAGAAGCACCCGGTCGAGGACTTCCTCTTCACCTACTATCCCTTCACGCCTGCGCAGGTGGCCCGCTACCAGCCCGGCGCCGGGATCGGGCTCGCCGCCCCCGAGGCGGCAGATCGTGAGCAGTTCGCCCGCCGCTGGTGGGCGGTGACCGGTGACATCGCCTTCGTCGACGTCCCGGCCTGGCGGGCCGACCGGGGTGAGGGCGCGCAGTTCATCGCGAACCTGCTGGCGGCAACCCTGGATCGGGAGGCGCAGCTGGGCTGCTTCGGACTGCACGAATGGGCGATGGTCTACCGGCAGTCAGCTGATGAGCGTCGGCATAGGCAGGTGCCGCTGCGGCTGAGCCAGGCGGAGACCGACAGGGTCGTCGAATCCCATCGCATCCAGTGTTCGCATTTCGATGCGTTCCGGTTCTTCACCCCAGCCGCCCGGCCGCTGAACACGCTCACGCCGCAGCGGAAGACGATGGTGTCGATGGAGCAGCCGGGCTGTCTGCACGCCGGGATGGATCTGTACAAGTGGGCGATGAAGCTCGTGCCGATCGTGCCCTCGCAGGTGATCGTCACGGCGTTCGATCTCGCCCGCGATATCCGGACGCTCGACATGGAGGCCAGCCCGTATGACGTGCGGGCCTGGGGCTATGGGGTCGTGGCGATCGAGACGGCGGCGGGCAAGGCTGAGTACATGCGCCGGCAGCAGGCGTTCAGCCAGCGCGCCCAGCGGCTGCGCCGCGAGCTGCTCGATGCGCTGGCCGCCGCCGGCATCGAACCGCGCAGCTGACGCGGTATTGCCGCGCGCTGGGCCCGCGGCTGGGAATCGACCGCCTGCGGACACGCGCTGGTTCCCGGGATTCGCGTGAGCAGCCACCGTCGTCCCTCATCTGCGCCCTGGCTCGGCATCTGGTCGAATGTCTGCGCCCGGTGCAGTGAAACCCGTTATATCTCCTGGTCAGACGACTATGCTGGTGGCAGTGGAGGCACCAAGTCTCCTTGACGGAGGGACATCTCATGGACAGTCAGACCTTGCTCCTCATCATCGCCGCAGTCATCGGCGTCATCATCATCATTGCGATCGTCGCCGCGCTGATGAAGGCGTCGGAGAAGAAGCAGCACGACATCGACGTCCGTCAGCGTGAGCTCGATGTTGAGAATCGTCGACGTGAAGCTGAGAAGGCCCGCCTGGAGGCCGACCGCAAGGAAAGCACCATCAACCGCGAAGAGGAGCAGCTGGCCGCCGAGCGCGAGGAGCTCAAGCGCCGCGAGGCCAAGGCCAATGAGCTCGATCCCGATTTCGATGAGAAGTCCGGAAAGCGCTCAGCCACCGGTGCGGCTGGTGCCGCAGGCGCCGGCGCTGCCGGTGCCACTGGCGCTGCCCACCGTGACGACCACGGTCATGGCCGCGACCACGACCGCCACCACGACGGACTCGGCCGCGACGACCGCCACCACGACGGACTCGGCCGCGACGAGCTGGGCCGTGATGGCCACCGTCAGCACGATGATCACGCCGCACCGGGTGCGCACGAGCACGACGCTCGCGCACAGGGACAGGAGTTCGATCCGCGCGGGCAGGGTCATGATCACGGCCAGGGACTCGACACGCAGGGCCGGGATGTTCAGGAGCCGCGCTTCGACGAGAACGGCAACGAGATCCCGCCGCGTCACTGAGGCGCAGCAGGCTTGACTGACAACAGACAGCGGGCGCGTGAGAGCCGATCTCACGCGCCCGCTGTCTGCTGTGCGGAAACTCAGTTCATGCGGCTGCTCTCAGACCAGTCGCATGAGCTCGACCGGCTCGGACTGCCCGTCCCACGTCGCCATCAGCATGCCGGGTCCGGTCTCGGCACCGGCAAGCTGGTCGGCTTCCAGCAGACGGGTGACGTTGAGGTCGGCTTCCTCGACGGCCTTGATTGCGGCATCCCAGCCGGTGCCGCGGGCGTCGGCGATGTCAGTGCGCGGACCGGGATTGTCGCCGTCGACGATGATCTCCTCAGCCGAGGTGTCCGCCTCGGCGATGGTGCGGCGGGCCTGCTCGACGAACACCGGGTCGGCCACGGCGTCGTAGACCCAGCGCTTGCCGAGCACCGAATGCTCCATCGTCGTGATGAGCGCATCCTCGGCTCCCTCAAGCGGGGCACCACGGTAGGTGACAGGCACCTGGTAGATCGGCCCGTCGGCATTGTCGGCGGAGCGCACGAGGTGCATCTCGATGCCGACCTCGCCGGCCGGATCGTCGAACCGGTAGCTCGTCACGACCTCCAGCGGCACCTCGGCGTCGAGGCCGGACCACTCCTGGCTCGGCAGCCAGGTCTGGACGAGTTCGAGCTTGCCGGGTGAGAGTTCTGCATCGTACAGCTGTGCCATGGCGGCTCCTTATCTCTGATCAGCGGGTGATCACCGCATCGGAATCGGTCAGGCCTTGCGGGTGCCCGGCAACCAGGCACCGTCTTCGACCGAGTAGTCAGCGAAGATCGCCGGTGCCTCGGCCTGCATGATCTCAGCGATCTTGCCGAACACCAGCCGGATCTCCTCCTCGGCGCCAGGGGCGGTGCGCATCTCGACGACATGGCGCAGCGAGCGCAGGTTCGCCGTGTAGACGATGCCGGTGCCCAGGCCCTCAGGGGCGAAGCGGCGCATGAAGGAGGTCATGTGCTTCTTGTGCGCGAACTTCGTGCCCTCCTCATCGAGCTTGAAGTGCTCGCTCATCCACTTCTGGTGCTCTTCGAGCGTGTCGAGGACGGCCAGGCAGCGTTCCATCAGCTCTTCGTCCTCGCGCGCCCACTCAGGGAACCAGAACGGGATCTCCTCCAGGCGCACGTAGCGCAGCGACTCCTGCGAATACGCGCAGCCCGCGCGGTGCCGGATGAGTTCGTGGGTGAGGACGCGGGAGACGTTGTGCAGCACGAACGTGTAGTTGGCGTGTTCGAGGACCGACCCGTGCTGGGAGGAGATGACGTTGCCGAGGTACTGGGTCGAATCCGTGCGCACCCGTCCGACATTGGGGTTGAGTCCCGGCTCCCAGGAGCGGTAGCACATGCGTCCGGAGAACTCGACGAGGTCTTCGCCATCGGGGCTGTCGGCGTCTGCGACGCGCTCGGACCAGGAGCTGCCGCCGACGTCGGCGAGGTAGGTATTGATGGCCTCCCAGTCGATCTGCGGACGGGCGATGAGCGTGGCGGAGGGTTCGACGTGGCGCACGGTGCTCCTTCGGTGACGTGGCGGGCTTGGGGTCAGTCTACGGCACCCGATGCGTCCACTTCTCGGTGCCGAACTTCGTCTCCACGAGCTCGTCGGCGCGGGCGAGTTCGGCCTCGGTGATGGTGTCGCGTTCGGCACCGTACATGCTGGTGAACGTCTCGATCATGGTCTCGATGATGTGCTCGCGGCTCGACCCGGTCTGACGCCTAAGCGGGTCGACGCGCTTCTTGGCGCTGCGCACGCCCTTGTCCGACATCTTCGCCTCCCCGATGCGCAGCACTTCGACCATCTTGTCGGCGTCGATGTCGTAGCTCATCGTCGCGTGGTGCAGCACCGTTCCCGAGGTGAGGCGCCGCTGGGCGGCCCCGCCGATCTTCCCGCCGGTGGAGGTGATGTCGTTGATCGGCTCATACCAGGCGCTGACGCCTTCGCGGGCGAGCGCGGCGATGACCCAGCGGTCGAGGAATGCGTAGGACTCGGCGTAGTCGAGGCCGGCGATGAGGGTGTCGGGGACGTACATCGAGTACGTTACGCAGTTGCCGCCTTCCATGAACATCGCTCCGCCGCCGGAGATCCGCCGCACGACGTCGATGCCGTGGCGCTCGACGCCCTCAGGCCGCAGCTCGTTGACGTAGGACTGGAAGGAGCCGATGACGGTGGCTTTGTCCTCCCATTCCCAGAACCGCAGGGTCGGCTGCCGGTTGCCGGCGTCGACCTCGGTGAGCAGCACTTCGTCGAGGGCGACGTTGACGCGGCTGGGCAGGACGGGGCCGTGGATGACCTTCCAGTCGAAGTCGGTGAAGTTCGCCGCCTGGGTCAGGGCCCGGCGCACGACGGTGGCGATGTCGCCGGTGGAGAAGCCGTGCAGCTGCAGCGCCTCGCCGAATTCGGCGAGCGCGGCATCGAGGCGGGCGATGAGTTCGTCGCGGGTCGCGGAGACCGGTGCGCCGGTCAGGGCCGGGCCGATGGAGAAGTAGGCGTCTTCGGGCTCGAGGAAGAAGTCCCCGGAGATCTTCGCGGCGGTGATCGCCTGGCCGTCGGTGTCGATGTCGGCGACGACGAGTTTGCCGCCGATGACCTTGTGCTCTGCGTGGAAGCTGCTCATGCTCCCACGCTATCGCGCATCGGCCGCCTCGGCTGTGGTGCCGGCCACAGCCGAGGCGGAACGCGCCTCGGGTACGGGGCCCACGCCTCGGGCACAGCACCCGCGCCTCGAGAGCGGAACCCGCGTCTCGGGACTGGTCAGCCGACCTCCCGGCCGGTGGTCTCGTGGGCGAAGAGAGCCATGACCGTCACGGCGACGACGGCGAGCGCGCCGGTGAGGACGAACGTCCAAGTCAGGCCGAGCAGCGGCCACATGATGGAGCCGAAGATCATCGGCGCGATGCCGGTGGCCACCCGGGAGGCCGAGGACGCCCAGCCGAAGCCGGAGCCGCGCAGGCGGGTGGGGTAGAGCTCGGAGACGTACGTGTACAGCGCCGGGACGGCCATCTGGATGAAGAAGCCGAAGGCGAGGATGCTGACCTTGGCCAGCAGGTTGAGCTCTGCACCGGATTGGCTCAACGCGATGGCGAAGACGACGAGGGCCGCTGCGGCCACCAGCGAGGTGGTCCCAAGCATCCACTTGCGTCCGGTGGTCTCGATGAGCATGACAGAGACGATGACACCGAGGATGCCGATCGAGGTCATCTGGCCGGTGACGAGGAAGGCGGCCTGGTTGCCCAGACCCTGCTCGCGCAGGATCTTCGGCAGCCAAGTCAGAGCCGCGTAGTACAGCAGCAGCACGGAGACGAACAGCAGCCAGGCGGTGATGGTGATGCGAGTGGAGTAGCGCCACAGTTCGGCGATCTGGCCGGAGGCGGCCGAGAGCGATTCGCCCAGGCCCTTGCGCGGGGGCAGCGGTTCGATGGCGTCGTGACGCCATTCGGTGACCGGGCTGCCGGTGCGCTCGATGAGGCGGGTGAGCACGGCGTCGGCTTCATCGTGGCGGCCGGCGGCCATGAGGTACTTGGGCGATTCGGGGATGAAGAGGCGCACGAAGACGATGAGCAGGGCCGGAAGCACCATGACGAGCATGATGTGCCGCCAGTCGCCGAAGCCGAGGATCCACGCGGAGACGAAAGCGCACAGGGTCACGCCGATCGGCCACCAGCCGTCCATTGCGGTGAGCACGCGGCCGCGGTGCTTGCGCGGGGTGAATTCGCCGACGAGAGCATAGTCGACCGGGATCGCACCGCCCAGGCCGAAACCGGCGAGGAAGCGGAAGACGAGGAACAGGCCGATATTCGGGGCGAAGGCGCCGGCGATGGTGAACAAGGAGAAGAACAGCAGGGTCAGTGTGAAGGCGCGCTTGCGGCCGATGCGGTCGGCGATGCCGCCCCACACGACGGCGCCGAGGGCCATGCCGATGAGGTTGGCGGTGGCGATCCAGGCGGCCTGGCCGATGGTGAGATCCCAGTGGTCGGACAGCAGCGGGATGAGGAAGCCGTTGAGGGCGACGTCCCAGGCGTCGAACATGAAGCCCAGGCCGCCGATGAGGAAGATCGCGCCCTGCGTGTGCCACTTCCACGGCAGGGTGGCGAGGACCTCGTCGGCGGTGGGGGTGTGCCCGGTGGCTGGGGTGGTGGTTGTAGTGGCTGCGGTGGTGGTAGGGGCTCCGTTGGTGGGCAGGTTCGCGGCGGTGGTGGGGGTGGCGCTGGCGTCAGGTGTGCTGCTGAGGTGCGCATTGCTGGTCGGCATGAGCGGAACTCTACACCCTTTTGCACATACATGAGCAAAACTAAAGTCGTGCCGGGCAGTGAAGTACGCGACAGTTGTGGATTGCGGCAGCAGGCAGCGGGCTGCTCAGGAAGTCGGGGGCGAAAACCACGCTGCGGGGCGCAGGATGCGCGGCGACAGCAAAAAAGTGGCTCTACTGACTGATCCGTGGGTGGTTGAGCGTGCCTGAGACGTGAGCACGCCGTCCTCCGCGTAGGTTTCTGAACAGTCACGAAACAGGAACCAGGG